>JAKSBB010001023.1 GCA_022361315.1 Desulfobacterales bacterium | reverse complement strand
TCAACACAGAGGTGTATCAGCGCATTGTTCCGGCCACCGATGACCTGATGATGCGGTCTCACCGGATTTTTAATCCTCAGTAGATGCAATTGGCCGGCATTATCGGATACGCCTGTGACGCTTGCCGATCACCGTTCGCCTGAATAGAGAAATGATAACAATTATTCCCGGTGTGTCACAGGAAGTGACACACCGGATGTGTTAAGAATTACCTGCGGGCATGGATGGGAACAAAATCAAACTCGGTGTTTCCGGTATATACCTGTCTGGGCCGGCAGATCTTCCACTTGGGATCGTCCATGCTTTCCTTCCACTGGGCGATCCAGCCGGGCAGGCGGCCGATGGCGAACATCACCGTGAACATGTTGGTGGGAATGCCGATGGCCCTGAGGACAATACCGCTGTAGAAGTCAACGTTGGGGTAAAGGTTATGGTCCACAAAGTATGGATCCTTGGTGGCCACTTCCTCCAGTTCTTTGGCGATGTCCAGCAGCGGATCACTGATGTTCATGGATTCCAGGAGCTCGTCGCACATCTTCTTCATGATCTTGGCACGGGGATCATAGGTTTTGTACACCCGGTGGCCGAATCCCATGAGGCGGAAGGGGTCTTTTTTGTCCTTGGCTTTGTCAATGAATTTATTGTAATTCCCGCCGTCAGCCTGGATCTCGGTGAGCATTTCGATCACGGCCTGGTTGGCACCGCCGTGCAGCGGTCCCCACAGTGCTGCGATGCCGGATGAAATCGCCGCATAAAGATTTACCCTGGCGCTGCCCACCACACGCACGGCAGATGTAGAGCAGTTCTGCTCGTGATCCGCATGGAGAATCCAGAACACCCGCAGGGCATTCACTGCCGCCCGGTTGATTTCATAGGGTTTTACCGGGGTTTCGAACATCATGTTGAGAAAGTTCTCACAATAGGTCAGGTCCGGCCGGGGCCATACCAGTTCGTGACCGCGGGAGATCTTGTAAGCCATGGCTGCCATGGTTCTTACCTTGGCCAGCAGCCGGGTCATGGTGAGGGTGATTTCTTCCTCCTGGCTCTCCTGCTCCAGAATCGGGTAAAAACTTCTCATGGCATTCACCATGGAGGAGAGAATCCCCATGGGATGGGACGCCCTGGGGAAGTTCTGGTAAAATGCCTTCATGTCCGTATGGACCAGGCTGTTGTCATTGAGCATGACGGAAAATCGTGTCAACTCGTCCCGGTTGGGAAGGCGGCCGTGGATGAGCAGGTATGCGGTTTCTTTGAATGTTGAGTTTTCAGCCAGCTGTTCCACCGGGATTCCCCGGTATCTTAAGATTCCTTTCTCTCCATCCATAAAGGTGATGGCACTGGAGCAGCTGCCCGTATTGGCATACCCCGGATCCAGGGTGATAAATCCGGTCTCGGATCTGAGCTTGGTGATGTCGATAGCCTTTTCTCCCTCACTGCCGATAACGACGGGGAGTTTCATCTCGCTGCCATTGTAAGTCAGCGTCACAAATTCTTCCATAGGTCTTCTCCTTTCGAAAATACCCGGGCAGTTTAGGCCGGCCGCAACGCTTTTGTCAATACTAATGTCTGCTTGTCTACACAATTTTGTAATTTTGTTGATTATGTAATGCTAATTTTCATGAAAAAAACGAGTGCACCACTGATGAGCGTTTCAAAGAGGTGACATATAAAAAAAATCCCTCCGGAAGCGGAGGCCTCCGGAGGGATTTTTCAGGATCTGACAGGGCCCGTTTGGTTATTTCATGGGCGGCTATCTGTTTTCAGGCCCTGATTTTCAGTTCCTTATTTTATTGGGATTTCTATTTTAAATCCTTGCCGAAGCCTTTTACAATGGAAACCATCATGGCGATCATGACCAGGGTAAAGGGCAGGGCGCAGACAATGGAGGCGGTCTGCAGTGCCTTGAGGCCGTCGGTCTGGAGCAGAATAATAGCCAGGGTGCCCAGTACGAATCCCCAGACGATTTTCATGCCGGTTTTGGGTTCCAGTTCCCCTTTGGACATCAGCATGGCCACCAGGAAGGAGGCGGAATCGGCAGATGTAATCAGGAAGATGATCAGGCTGATGAAAATCATGATGGAGGCAAAGAAGCCCATGGGGTATGCGGACAGCAGGGTGAATATACCGGAGCCCATGTCTGCCTGAACCGCTTTCCACAGTTCAACGGTACCGGATCTTTCCGCCAGGATGGCGGCACCGCCGAAGATGTCAAAGCAGATGAACATCACGATGGAGGGAATCAGAACCACCCAGATGATGAATTCGCGAACGGTTCTGCCCTTGGAGATACGGGCAATAAACCCGCCCACAAAGGGAACCCAGGCGATCCAGAATGCCCAGTAGAAGACGGTCCACCAGCCCATCCATTTCCCTTCGAATGACTGGTTCATGGCATCGGTCCAGAAGGTCATGGTGACGAAGTTGGACAGGTAGTTACCCAGTGATTGCGGGAAGAGGTCCAGCAACTGCAGGGTGGGGCCGGCCAGGAAGATGAAGGCGATGACGGCAAAGGCCAGCCAGAGGTTGATCAGGCTCATGTACTTCAGGCCGCGTTTCAAACCGGAAACCGAAGAGGCAATATAGGCGGCCATGAAGAGAACCAGAACAAAAATGGTCAGTCCCGGAGTCATTTCAAGACCGGTAATATGGGTGAGACCGAATTTGATGGACAGGATGCCCAGGCCCAGGGCCGTACTGATACCGGCGATGGTGGCAAAGGCGGTGACCAGGTTGGTGATCTTGCTCCAAACGCTGGATTCGGTTTTGTCTCCCAAAAGGCCGTAAAGGGAGGTGGCAATGGTCATGGGCTGATCATGACGGAAAGAGAAGT
>JAKSBB010000295.1 GCA_022361315.1 Desulfobacterales bacterium | reverse complement strand
ATGCGTTTGGCCAGTATCTCCGTGAACCCGGCTTCATCATCCACGATGAGCACCTCAAGTATTCCTGTTTTTGCTTCTTGGGTTTCAATCATGATAAACCTTTGTTTTTCAGGGCCGGCGCGAAGTGATTTCCTTGAGCCGGGCCTCCATTATTTTTTCCTCATGCCGTCTTTTCTTGTGGGCTGCTTCATCCACCTTGGAAATGAGATGGTCGAGATCGCAGGGTTTGGTCAGATAGTCGGCGGCACCGAGTTTCATTCCTTCGATGCCGGAATTTACCGATGCGAAGCCGGTGAGCATGATCACCTCCACCAGGGGAAACCGCCGTTTGATCTCCCTGAGGGTTTCGCAGCCGTCCATTTCCGGCATTTTGACATCAAGAATGACCACCTCGGTTTCCGGATGACCGGCAAGGAAGTCCAGGGCCTCTTCTCCGGAAAAGGCCTTTGACACGTTTAACTTCCTCTTTTTCAGACGCTTTGCCATGGTCCCGACAAACTCTTTTTCATCATCAACCAGCAGTATTTTGGCATCTATCATTTGTCCTCCTTGGTAACCCGGATTGATAATCTGACTTGGCTGCCGGGCCTGGTTACCCGGACCGGCACATCAGACCGCCACGTGATATCTGACCGTGGAACCGGCATGTCCGTTTCATTTCTCCGCGTGGTCCATCTCCATCAATGACTTGAGTATGGCCAGGGGGCTTGAGCCCATGGCCAGGACTTCCAGTTCCTCCGTCCGTTTTTTATCGTGCCGGAATTTTTTCTTCAGCCGGGTGTAGTAGGCGTTCTTGATCTCTTCCAGAAGGTTGTCGATATCGTAGGGTTTCTCCAGGTACGAGAACACCCCCAGCTCGGTGGCTTCCTTGTAGGAGTCGATGCGCCCGTACCCGGTGAGAATGATCACCTCAAGAAACTTGTGCTTCTTTTTCAGTTCCCGCAGGGTCTCTATCCCGTCAATGCCCGGCATTTTGATGTCCAGGATGACCACCTCCACATCCGGGTGGTCCTCTATATGCGCCAGGGCCTCTTCCCCGGAGAAGGCTTTTGAAATGTTGAGTTCTCTTTTTCCCAGGCGTTTGGCCATGGTATCGATAAAGTCTTTTTCATCATCCACCAGAAGAATATTGGCTTCTTTCATTGTTGGTCTCCTAAGGGTTGGTGTCGCGTTTCAGGGCGAATTGCCTAAAACCTCATTTCGCTTATGTTGTCTGATGTATCTGCCCGGGTAACGGGAAATGATATGGTAAAGGTGGTGCCGGCACCGACTTCACTTTCGACCAGGATATCCCCGCCCATTTTTTTCACGATGCCGTAGCAGATGGACAGTCCCAGTCCGGTGCCTTTACCCACCGGTTTGGTTGTGAAGAAGGGATCGAAAATCCGGTCGATATTGGATTGGGGAATGCCGGGCCCCGTGTCTGAGATCGTGACGAAGATGTGTGTCTCAGAGCAGCGGGTCTTAATGTTTACCACACCGCCGGCAGGTGCCATGGCATCGATGGCGTTGTTCACCAGGTTCAGAAAAATCTGCTGCATTTCCGTTTCTGATGCCGTGATGACAGGCAGCTCATCCCGCACATCTGCCTTGATTTTCACATTGCTGTATTTGGTCCGCTGTTTGGTCAGGTCCAGAAGTTCAGGGATCAGCTTGTTGATATCCACTTTCTGGCTGCCGGACTCCGTCCGTCTGGCGAAGCTCAGCAGTTTATGGGTAATTTCCTTGCAGCGGTTACCCTGGGTTTTTATCTGGTTCAGTGCCCGGTAGAGTTCATCAAGATTCCGGGTTTTCTTAAGGTCCTCTTCTTCGAGCAGGTCATGAATCCATCCCGCCTCTTCCATCATGATGGCCACCGGGTTGTTGAT
>JAKSBB010001135.1 GCA_022361315.1 Desulfobacterales bacterium | reverse complement strand
GTCTGATGGAGAGTTGATCCACGCTTAAAAAAAAGTATAGACAACCCGGGTTGAAGTTGATACCCTTACTATGCGGAATTTTGTGAGACTTCACCGATTCGTGAGTTTGTGAGACTTCACCGATTCGTGAGATTTTACCATAGAAAGGGTAGCAATAATGCAGTTTAAAACCAGCGGCGCTCGAAAATCCCTGACCGATAATCAGGCCGGCTCCATTCTCCTGGGACGCTTCCGAATGCACAACTATTACTGCCCTTTGTGTCGATTTCTTCTCTTCAGAGGGAGCGATAATCCACCCACCATGTCCTGCCCGAAGTGCAGGAAATACGTCCGGGGCAGACTATAGGGGTAAATTTGCTGAAAAAACAACCGATAATGTTGTACCCGTTTCCTTCGAAGACGTCATTGAGATGGACCCGCCATGGGTATCCATGATGAGTTTGGCAGAATAAGTCCCTAACCCCGTACCGGATTTTTTACCGGATGTCGTATATTTTTCAAAAAACGTATCCCGCAACTCTTCAGGCACAACACCCTGGTTCCGGATTTGGACCGAAGGGGTAGGATCACCGGACATGGAAATCGTGATGGTCTCTTTTCTCGGAGAGGCCTCCAATGCGTTTTTCATGAGATTGGCCAGCATCGAGTAAAGCAGAAGTTGTTCGCCGGGAACTTCAAAGACGCCATCTTCCGCCGCAGGCTCGCCGTCCAATAGAATATTTATGGTCGCCCGCCTGGATTTAATAAAAAGCCGATTCTCCTGAAGCACGTCGTTGAGAACGGCAAGGATATCCACCGGAACCGGCATGAATTCATAGGTCCCCTGCTCCATTTTGTACAAGTCCAGAGACAGGTTGACCATATTGAGCAGTTTATGGCCTGCCAGATTGATTTTTTCAAGCTGGGCCACCTGTTTTTCGGTAAGGTTGTCCTTATCAATGAGTTTGGGGTAATTGATAATGGCATTCAAAGGGGTTTTCAGGTCGTGCCGGGTGATGCGGTCCACATCTTCCTTGAGCTTCATATTTTCCTTGAGCAGTTCTTTTTCACGTTTGAGCGCCAGATGTGCCTTTACCCTGGCGATCACCACGGGCGGGCTGATGGGCTTGGTGATATAGTCCACCCCGCCCACCTCAAACCCCTTGACCTCGTCCTCAGTCTCTTTTTTGGCCGTAATGAAGATGATAGGGATATCCCTTGTGACCTCATCCACCTTTAACCGGCGACAGACCTCGTATCCGTCCATTTCCGGCATCATAATATCCAGGAGGATCAGGTCGGGTATCTGCTTTTGGGCAATCTTCAGGGCGATCACCCCCTTAGGTGCGGCAAAAATCCTGTAGTCATCCTGTAAAAGCCCCTGGAGCACATCCAGGTTCTCAGGGGTGTCATCCACGATGAGAATTTTGGGTTTGTCATGTTCGGCAGTCATATATGGTCCCTCTTAAATTGTAATTTCCAACAGATCAAATATCGTGTCCAGTTCATCTATGGCTTTATCATTGTCATACTCAGACAGATGACGGGCGACACGTTTAAATCCTTCTTCATGGGGTGTTCCTTTTGCCTTCGCCAGGATGTCATCCAATACCGTATTCGCCTCGGTGTCCCAATCCTCCAGACATTGTTTAAGCCTGGCAAAGTCGGGGAGAAGGGCCTGAGCATCCAACTCACGGGTCTTCTCAGGCCTCCCTTCGGGACCTGATTCCTCCAGAGCGGAGAACGTCTCAAGGGTTTCGCGCAATGCGCGGGCCATGTCATCCAAGGCATTCGGGAGGCGGTCAGCGGCCCCCGCCTTAAGCACGGACTCCACATTTGCTGAAAGATCATGCAGACCCATCGCTCCGATGTTCCCGGATACCCCTTTCAGCGTATGGGCCAGACGAATGGCATCTTCCATCCGTTCCTGGTCAATGGCGGCCCTGATCTGCTGATCCGTCTCCCCCTGGTTTTCACTAAATTTCCGGATCAGTTTTTTATACCGATCCACCTTGCCGCCGATCCTGGCAACGCCGTTTTCTACATCAATCCCCGGCAGATCCGGGAGTACCTCTTCTCCGGTTTTACCATCAGCCTGGTCAGGCGCATACCCACCGGGCAGTTCGCGGTTTCCGGGTGTAATCCATCGTACCAGTGCCTTGAAAAGTGTCTTCGGATCAATGGGTTTGGTGACGTAGTCATTCATCCCCGAATCCAGCACATTTTCCCGGACACCGCTCATGGCATCCGCAGTCATGGCCACCAGGGGCAGGCTGTCGAACCTCTGATCTTCCCTTATTTTCCGGGCCGCAGTGTATCCGTCCATTACAGGCATCTGAAGATCCATCAACACCACATCAAAGGGGGTATCACCTAAGATGTCCACCGCTTCCCGGCCATTGTTTGCAATGGTTATGAAAAAGCCTTCGTCCCGGAGTAATTCGGATGCCACCTGCTGGTTGATTTTATTGTCTTCCACAAGGAGGATATGCGCACCGCGCACGGCATCAAATCCTTCGGGCCGTATCTCTTTTTTCCTGGTCCGGGAGGTGTTCTTTTCCGGTGCCTGACCAAAGGCTTCAAGAATTGCATCGAACATCAGAGACTGGGTGACCGGTTTTAATAAAAATCCATCCAATTCCAGATCCCTGGCCTGCTTCATTACATCTGCGCGGCCATGTCCCGTCACCATAATGATTTTGGGTTTTTCCGCCGGGTGCCGGGCATCCAGAATTGCCCGTGCGGCTTCGATTCCGTTCATTGCAGGCATCTGCCAGTCCATCAGAATCAGATCAAAGGGCACATCTTCCCCGTTATCTCCCCCTGCCATCATCTCCAGCGCCTCTTTACCATTGGTGCATTCCGTGACTTGAAATGAGAAATCCTCAAGATAGACACGTAATACCTGCCGCATGGTGGTGTTGTCGTCCACCACCAGAACGTGCAGCCCCTGAATGGTTTGAGGGAGAATTTCATTTCTCTGTTTTGAAACGGCCTGGCGCCCAAAGCGGGCCGTAAAATGGAATGTGCTGCCCATACCGGGCTCACTTTCCACGCCGATTTCTCCACCCATCATCTCCGTCAGCGTTTTGCAGATGGTCAGGCCCAAGCCCGTGCCGCCGTATTTCCGGGTGGTGGATGTGTCGGCCTGCTGAAAAGACTGAAACAGCTTGGATTGTTGTTCTTCGGTCAATCCAATCCCCGTATCTGTGACCGATATGCTCAAAAGCACCTGTTCAGAATCAATTTCAAGGTTTTTAACTGTGATGATGATTTCACCCGTGTCCGTAAATTTCAGCGCATTGCTCGTGAGGTTGAGCAGAATCTGCCCCAGCCGCAACGGGTCCCCTACAAGCCCCATGGGTACCTGGGGATCTACGGCAAATACGAGTTCAACGCCTTTATCCTGTGCTTTCTGGGCAATCAGGCCGGAAAGATTGTCCAGTACTTCCGTCAAACTGAACTCAATGGATTCCATTTCCAGTTTGCCCGCCTCAATTTTTGAAAAATCGAGGATGTCATTGATAATGCCCAAAAGACTCTGGGCGGAATTGTGAACTTTATTTATATAATCTTCCTGCTTGGGTGTAAGATCGGTTTTCAACGCCAGATGACTCATGCCGATAATGGCGTTCATGGGGGTTC
>JAKSBB010000906.1 GCA_022361315.1 Desulfobacterales bacterium | reverse complement strand
TGGTTTTGACTTGTCTGCCCTTGTCACGGAGCCAGTGGGCGTAGCGGTAACGGAGTATCTGGAAGAGCCAGGCGCGTGCGCGGGATGGATCGCGGAGGGATTTCATGGATCGCCATGCGTGGTAGAAGGTCTCCTGTGTGAGGTCTTCGGCGATGTCGGCGCGGCCGGAGGTGCGCAGGGCGTAGCGATAGAGTTCGGTGGCGTGGTTTTCCACCCAGGACTCGTAGCGGGCCTGCGGGTTTGCGACGGCGTTATCGGTCATGCGTGTCTCTTCGGGTCACATGGGGAGTGCGTGGGGAGCGGGGTTTTATTCCGCGGGGTTTTGGAGATTGTAGGCGTTGGATCGGGACAGGAGGTCGAATCGTGCGGCCAGCGGCAGGTCGGGTGGGCGATCGATGTCGTCGAGGGGAGGCAGTTGGGCGACGGAGAGACCGAGGCGTGCGGCGGCGTCGAGGGTTTGAGCGAGGACGCGATCGGAGCCCCAGTCGATGTTCTGGAAGAGCTGGGGGTGGTGTTTTTTGGTGGCGAGCAGGTAGTAGCCGCCGTCGTGTGCGGGGCCGATGGCGATGTGTCGGGTGCGTAGGGCGCGGAGGGCGAGTCTGACGTGAGCGGGTGTGAGGCCGGGGCAGTCGGCGCCGACGGCGACGGCGGCGCGGTGGTTTTGAGCGAAGGCGTCGTGGAAGGCGCGGTCGAGTCGATCGCCGAGGTCGCCGGGGCCTTGGGGGGTGTAGTGGTGTCGGCCGAAGTGCTGTTGCATCTGCTGGGCTGATCCGGAGGTGTAGCGGACTTCGGGTTGGAGGGGGGCGAGTTGTTGGAGGGTGTGTTGTGTGAGTTGTGATTGGAGTTGTGCGGCGGCGTCGGGTCCGAGCGCGGGGATGAGGCGGGTCTTGGTTTGGCCGGGGGTGGGCAGGCGTGTGAAGAGGATGGTGTGTGGGGGGCTTTGTGTGAGGCGGTCGCGGAGCGAGGCGAGGGCTTCGACGGCGATGGTGTAGAGGATTTTTGTTCCTGCGCCGTAGACGCCGCGGATGGTGCCGGAGATTTTGGAGGTTCCGATGCGGTTGCGGTAGGGGGTGGGGACTTCGTGGTAGCGGAGGTTGCGGCGAGCGGCGCGGGCCTGCATCTGGACGGTCCAGCCGAAGTTGGTGTCGTCCATGTCGAGTTTCTGGAGGGAGGTGTATCGGATGGCGCGGAAGGGGCC
>JAKSBB010001021.1 GCA_022361315.1 Desulfobacterales bacterium | reverse complement strand
GGAACTGCGGCAGGCACACAAGATGGAGTCCATCGGTACCCTGGCAGGCGGTGTGGCCCATGATTTCAACAATATTCTGGGGATTATTATCGGCAATGCCGAACTGGCCCTGGACGACACCCCGGAGTGGAGCCCGGTAAACAGTCACATTCAGGAAATCAAAACCGCAGGACTGCGGGCCAAGGATGTGGTCCGTCAACTGCTGAGTTTTACCCGAAAAACCGAGGCCGAGCGCACCGCCCTGGAGCTGACCCCTGTGGTCCGGGAATCGCTGACCCTGATGCGGTCGTCCATTCCTTCCAGTATTCATATTGAAGAGCGGTACGAAGAAAACACCCCGGCCATCCGGGCAGATGCCACCCAGATCCATCAGGTGGTGA
This sequence comes from Desulfobacterales bacterium, assembly GCA_022361315.1. Next base: position 628 of record JAKSBB010001021.1, on the reverse strand, counting down.
TCAACCTGTGCACCAATGCAGCCCACGCCATGTGGGAGTCCGGAGGCAATATCGAGGTGGAAGTCGCTGTGGAAACTGTTGCCGCAGGACCGGAGGCCTCGTCCAAAGGCATTGACCCGGGTACCTATCTGACCCTGGACGTCCGGGATTCCGGCCCCGGGATTTCGCCGGAGATCCGGGAAAAGATTTTTGATCCCTACTTTACCACCAAGGAGGTGGGCAAGGGCACGGGGATGGGGCTGTCAGTGGTCCACGGCATTGTGCAGAGCCACAATGCCCATATCCGGGTGGAAAGTACCCCCGGTGCCGGCAGTGTTTTCACGGTGTATTTCCCGGCTGTGGCAGGTCGGCCGATAGGTGCAGTGCCGGATGAGGCCGGTCCAGAAGTGGCCCGGGGAAGGGCCGCCAGCATTTTATTTGTGGATGATGAGAAAGCCATTACCGATATTATGACCCGGACCCTGGAACGGCTGGGGTTCGATGTGACGGCGGCCAACAGCCCGGAAGACGCCCTGAGATGCTTCAGTGAGAACCCGTCCGGATTCAACCTGGTGATTACCGATTTTACCATGCCGGGAATGAACGGCCTGGCCCTGACGGAGCGGATAAAAGCGCTGCGGCCGGAAAT
>JAKSBB010000775.1 GCA_022361315.1 Desulfobacterales bacterium | reverse complement strand
CAGTCGGCGCAGCGTTTTAACGCGTCGGACCCGTCGGCAGAGCTTGTGTGGATCGCAACGCCTAAGATGTTGCGGGGCATGGGGCGTTAGAATGCGAAGTGTGCCGTCGTGCCATGCGATCGGGCTTGCTTGATTGAGCGGAACAAACGGGAGCTGCGTAGATGCTTGATGTCCTGATGATGCACGTGATGCGATTGAATCCTCTGCTGGCGCAGGCCGGTGATGCGCTGGAGCGGGCGCCGGTTGAGGGGGAGGGATTGGGGAACCTGATGAGCGTGCTGTTCATCGGGGTCCCGGCGGGCGTGGGGCTGGCGGCGGCATCGGGGTTCCGTGTGTTTTTGCCGCTGTTCGTGACGAGCCTGGCGATCAACATGAACATGACGGATTCGATTCCGGTGATCAACGAGCTGCCGATCGGGGAGGGGTTCGATTGGTTGGGCAGCGACATCGCGACAGTGATCCTGGGGATCGCCACGGCGGTGGAGGTCGGCGGGTATTACGTCCCGTGGGTGGACAATCTGCTGGACACGATCGCGACGCCGGCAGCGGCGATCGCGGGGACGACGGCAATGGCGGCGCTGATGGGTGACATGGACCCGTCGGTGAAGTGGGTGATGGCGATCGTGGCGGGTGGCGGCGTGGCGGGGAGCGTGCAGTTTCTGACGGTGGGGACGCGCGCGGCGAGCACGGCGACGACGGGAGGCGTGGGCAACCCGGTGGTGTCTACAGCGGAGGCGGGCGGGTCGCTGCTGATAACGATATTGGTGATCGTGGTGCCGATCGTGGCGGGCGTGGTGGCGTTGTGCGTCTTGTGGTGGGTGTTCAAGAAGCTGTTTCGACGGAAGAAGAAGGCGGCGGAAGCGGCGGCGGCGGCGGGGTGAGTCAGCTGTCGTCCTGATTGGGCCGACGGCGCTGCTGTTTGACGGCGGCGCGGCGGCGCTTGGATTCCAACCGGTTTTCGATGGATGAGCGCGGGACGCGCGTGGGTTTTCTCTTGCGCGGGCGGGCCTGGGCGCGGACGATGAGCTGGCGGAGGCGATCGAGGCAGGCGGTCTTGTTGGCGATCTGGGAGCGGTGCTGCTGCGAGGTGATGAT
>JAKSBB010000551.1 GCA_022361315.1 Desulfobacterales bacterium | reverse complement strand
GGACAGATGGAAACGCAGACGCCGCACTGGGAGCATTTTTCCTGGTCCACGGTGGCAATGGTGCCGGAGGTGAACAGGCTGTCTTTCTTGGCCAGCAGGGTCAGGGCCCTGGAGGCGGCAGCGCGTCCCTGGGTGGCAGCTTCATTTACCGGTTTGGGGTAGTGGCCGGAACCGGCAACAAAAACACCATCGGTGGCAAATTCGGCAGGACCGAGCTTGGCATGTTTTTCAACAAAGAAACCCTCGTCGTTCAGGGGCACTTTGAAGAAGTTGGCCAGGCGTTCATCTTTTCTGGGTTCAATGGCCGCAGCCAGCGTCAGCAGGTCTGCTTCAATTTCAACCGGCTGGTTGAGAACGTGATCGATCAGGGTGATCTTCACGGCATCTTTTTCCACCTTCACTTCCGGTTTCTTGTCCACATCGTAGCGGATGAAGATGACGCCGAGTTCACGTGCTTCCTTGTAAAGCAGCTCACGCTCGCCGTAGGTCCGGATGTCTCTGTACAGGATGAAGACATCGGTTTCGGGATTGCGTTTTTTCAACTCAATGGCGTTGTCAATGGAGTGGGTGCAGCAGACCCTTGAACAATAGGGTCTGTTGGGCTCTCTGGAACCGACACACTGGATGAATGCGGCAGTTTTCACTGCGTCCAGTTTGGAATCCCCCTCTTTGAGCATCTTGTCCAGATCCAGGGTTTTTATAATCCGGTCATCTTCACCGAAACAATACTCGGTGGGAACGGAAGACTTGGCACCGGTGGCCAGCAGGGCTGCCCCATGCTCAAGTTCGGTTTCCTCGCCGTCGGTCACCAGTTTGGACTTGAAGTTACCCACAAAGCCTTCAACCCCTTCCAGGGTGGTGTTGGTGTGGACCGTGATATTCTCGTTGGCTTCGATGTCCGCCACAAGCGCAGCCATCTTTTCACCCACGTCTTCACCCTGAGCGGTTTTGAAAAGCTTGAGGGCTTCGCCGCCGAGCACATCTTTTTTCTCGACAATATGGGTTTCGTAGCCCTGGGTCGCCAGACTCTTGGCAGCCGTCAGACCGGCCAGACCGCCGCCGACAACCATGACGGTGTCGTTGACGTTGATCTTTTCTTCAGCCAGGGGCTGAGCAAGCGCCGCCTTGGCAACCGCCATGCGAACCAGATCTTTGGCTTTTTCAGTGGCAATCTCCGGATTGTTCTTATGTACCCAGGAGTTGTGGTTACGGATGTTGGTCATCTCGAACAGATATTTGTTCAGACCTGCGTTCACCATGGATTCCTGAAACAGGGGCTCATGGGTCTTGGGCGTACAGGCCGCCACAACGATTCTGTTCAGGCCCTTCTCCTTAATGGTCTCTACCATCTTGTCCTGGGTATCCTGGGCACAGGCGTACAGGGTTTCGGTGGCAAATTCCACGTAAGGCAGATCCTTGGCGTACTCGGTGAGGCCCGGGCAGTCCACAACGCCGGCAATGTTGGAGCCGCAGTCGCAGACAAAGACGCCGATCTTGGGCGGATCGCCGATAACGTTGATCTCCTCGACCTTTTCTTCCGCACGGGTCATGGTGCCG
>JAKSBB010000900.1 GCA_022361315.1 Desulfobacterales bacterium | reverse complement strand
TGAAGTTGCCGCCGGCACCCACGGAGTCAATCACCTCCAGGGCCAGGTGCTCTTCGTCCACCGTGATCCCCTTGAGGACCTTGCAGGCGTTCCCGATGATCTCATCGTCGATGACAAACTGCTCATGGGCCACGGCCAGCATGGATTCCAGCATCCCAGCGGCGTGGTGGATATAGTTGGATCCGCCCATGGCATTGAGCACGGCGGTGAATGCCTTTTCATAACCGGCCTGGGCATCGGGCAGCTTGGCATCGGAGAGACAGGAGGAGTTGTAGTTGGGTACCTTTATATATTCGGAGAGCTGGTGGATGGCTGCATTCATCATGCCGCATTCCACGGCGCCGCCGCAGTAGCCCATGGTGGCCAGGTTGGCCATGCCGGGGATGCCGCCGTACAGCAGGGGGGCACCGGGGTTGGTGAGCTGGCAGATGGTGACGCCGGCCAGCTCTTCAGCGTGGAGCTGGGCCAGGGTGCCGGCCATGGTCAGGGGAGAGGTAGAGCCGGCCATGGGAGCGGAAGACAGGGCCACCGGAATCCGGTTGCGGATGGCCTCCTGCATGATCAGTGTGGACTGGGTACACAGCTTCAGGGGACTGATGGCAAAGGAGGTAATCACGGAAATAAAGGGGCGTTCCTGGAGCTTTTCTTTGGACCCGGCGAGCATGGAAGCCATTTCAATGACGTTGTGAAGTCCGGCCTCATCGTTTACCCCGGACATCACATGCTTACTCGACCCCCGCATGCAGGTATAAAACATGTTGATGTCGTAGTCCTTCTCGTCAATGTCCGTGGGGATGCAGGGACGAACCAGGAAGTGGATGTTGTCCAGCTGATCCACCAGGCGGGACACGTCGTGGAGATCCTGAAGGGTAGTGGCACGGACCTCACCGGTCTCCGGATCAAGGATCTTGATGGTACCGCCGCCGGTGCCCATGTGCACCCGGTTTTCAGTCAGGTTGAGATCGTTCTTGGGATCCCGGCCGCAGAGGACAACCTTTTCAGGTGCCTTGGCCACGGATTCCTCAATCAGGGTTCTGGGGATCTGAATCCGTTTTTCTTCACGATTTACCTCGGCACCGGCAGCCGCCAGCATATCTGCCGTGGCCTCCAGTCCGGCTTCATATGTGATACCTGTGGTTTCAAGAATCTGCAGTGCTGCACCGTGGATGGTTTTCACCTGGTCCTGGGTGAGGGGCTGATATTGTCCCCCCTGTAACCCCATTAAATTCATGACGATCTCCTTATATTTAATTATAAATTGGTTATCCGGTCTGGAATTCTAAATGGCACGGCATGAAACACATGTCAAGCAAAATGTAACAAAACTTATCAAATAATTTAAAACGAAAGGTTTCAAATGAAATACGTGTTGAGTTTTGTTTCAAAAACAAGGTGGTATTTCCGGTTTCAGATATGATAAAGTATAGGCGAATTCATTGAATTAAGGAAGACCTATGGACCATCACAAACTGCTTGAAACCGCACGGCAATTGCTGCCCTGGCTGGTTGAAACACGGCGGGACTTTCATGCCCATCCCGAAACATCCATGTCGGAAACCCGGACCTGTAAGAAGATATGTGCCCATCTGGAGGGCATGGGCATTCCCTATAAAGTACATGCCGGCACAGGTGTTGTGGGGCGAATCCGGGTGCCGGGGGCAGATAAAACCATTGCCCTCAGAGCGGATATCGACGCATTGCCCATGTCCGACGGGAAAACCGTTCCCTATAAATCCACCCGTGAGGGCATCATGCATGCCTGCGGCCATGATGTGCACACCACGATTCTGCTGGGTGCGGCACGGCTGCTGTCGCACATGCCTAATCTGACACGTAACGTCACCCTCGTGTTTCAGACCGGGGAAGAAACCTGCGAAGGTGCCAAAGCCCTGATTGCAGAAGGG
>JAKSBB010000027.1 GCA_022361315.1 Desulfobacterales bacterium | reverse complement strand
TTTCCACCACTCTTCACTATATTCTCGGCAACCTTGGGGTACGCTATCTGGTGGTCTGCGGCATGCTTACGGACCAGTGCATCAGTTCCACCGTTCGGGATGCCTGTGACCTGGGGTATCTGGTTACCCTGGTGACCGATGCCTGTGCCACTTATACGTCGGAGAGGCACGACACTGCCATTGATCACATCCGGGGATATTGCCGGCAGCGGCGGACAGATGAATTGGTGGATGAGATCTCTGCGGCGGGTTGAACCCTGCGACTATAAGTTTTCTGCGGTAAATCCCTTTTCCTTCAACAGGGCCAGCAGCCCTTTTTCCCCCGCCAGATGCCCCGCACCCACCAGGATGAATTCCACTTCCGGGGTGGTCATCATCTCCTGAATTTTGTCCATCCAGGCCAGGTTACGTTTGCCCATCAATTGAAAGTAAAGATTCGGGTATTCCTTTTTCAGGGGCGCGAGGGTTTCCCTGTACAACAGATCGTTGTCGCCGGTTTTCCAGGCTTTTTTCATAATCGGCAGGAGTTGGGGAAGCTTTTCAATATCCCTGAGAATATAGGCAATCATCTCGTCTTCTTTCCCCATACCGATACCGGCCAGAAATGCCACCTGGTCCATGGGGGACTCCAGAAAATCCATGGATCTGCCGTCTTCCCGCCCCTTGGTAAAGTAAAATTCATCCACACCGACACCCCCAACACCCAAACGCTGGATTTCGGCAAGGGTCAGGGCGATCATCACCATGCCCGGCTTGAACTGGTTTACGGCTGCCACCGGAATATTTCTTGCCGTCGTAAACGCGCTCAAGTCTCTGAAGGTGTCCGGTGTCAGCAGGGATTCCAGGGTGGTACCGTCCATATAGGCCAGCTTTGCCATCATCTGCCCGGCAAATTCAGGGTTTTCCATCTGGCTGATATCCGCTTCGAATACCAGGGTGTGGCTGTCTGCATAGGCCGTATCAAACACCTCCGGCAGGGGATAGTCCGAATCTCCCAGAACGTGGATGGTGCCGCCCAGGTAAAGGTGCCGGGTACCGTCGGAGATCTTCCACACCGGACTTGCGGCCTGGGAAGCCGCAACCGTGAAAAGGATGAGACACAGCCCTGTTATCCAACTTTTGAATTTCATATCTGTCACATACTCCCGATCAGGTGTTATCCTTGTCAATCCACTTATTGACCACAGGGGCTTCATAGGCTTCAAACCGCTCCAGCAGCGCCCTGGGATCGGACTCCGTCATGAGCATGGCCCGGGAGGCCGTATTTACAAAACCTTCGATCACCGTATGATTCAGGAACGCACTGAGATGGTCGTAATAGCCGATGGCGTTGAGCAGGGCGCAGGGTTTCCGGTGAAAGCCAAGCTGGGCCCAGGTCAGCACCTCGAAGATTTCCTCGATGGTGCCCAGGCCCCCGGGCAGGGCGATGAATCCGTCGGAAAGCTCCGCCATCATGGCCTTTCTTTCATGCATGGAGTTCACGATCTCCAGCCGGGTCAGGCCGGTATGGTAGATCTCACGGTCAGCCAGGGATTTGGGCATGATCCCGATGACTTCCCCGCCACCGTCTACAACGGTGTCGGCGATTTCTCCCATGATACCGATCTGGGCACCACCGTATACCAGGCCGATGTCTTTTTCCAGCATGGCTGCGCCCAACTCTCTTGCCGCTGCTTTGTATTCCGCTTTTTTACCGTCGCTGGAGCCGCAATATACACATACACGTTTCATTTTATGTTTCCGTTCTCTTTTTTAAGGTGTTGCCGCCCGTAAAACCAGACGGATAAACAAGGATCATTCCAGATACCCAGGGGGTTGTCAAGAAAGGGATGGGGGGGCGGGATTTAGAAAAAAGCCATCCTGCCGGGAACAGTCCCGGCAGGATGAAGGGTAGGACTCAGCCTTAGAAGGGTTTGGCCATTTTAGATGCGGAACCGGCATCCGGGGCAAAGCCGTCGGCACCGATTTCATCGGCAAAGGCCTGGGTGACGGGGGCGCCGCCAACCATAATTTTAACCTGGTCGCGGAGGCCGGCTTCCACGATGGCGTCCACGGTCTGTTTCATGGCCGGCATGGTGGTGGTCAGCAGGGCGGATAGGCAGACGATTTTAGCCTCTTTGGCCTTGATCTCTTCCACAAAGGTTTCCGGCGCAATGTCAACACCCAGGTTATGGACGGTGAGGCCAGCGCTTTCCATCATCATGGCCACCAGGTTTTTACCGATATCATGGAGGTCACCTTTCACGGTGCCAATGATAACTGAGGCGCCGGAAGCACCGCCGTCATCTCCAAGAAGCGGTTTGAGGATTTCTACGCAGGCGCCCATGGCCTGGGCCGCCATAAGCACTTCCGGGATGAACATG
>JAKSBB010000792.1 GCA_022361315.1 Desulfobacterales bacterium | reverse complement strand
CGGAGCGGATCTCCGGGATCATTCCGGCAAGTGAGGGGGAATATGCCCGTGCGGCCGTTCTTACCGGCCCGGCGAAATCCAGCAGTCCCGTGTAGATAAAGGCCATGACATAGGCCGGGATGGCAAGGGGAAAGAGAAGGAGGCGTTCAAACACCCGGCGTCCCCCGAACTCGTAAAAGGAGGTCAGCCAGGCAAGGGAAACACCGAGTACCGCCGTGGTTGCAATGACACCTGTGACCAATACTAACGTGTTCTTCAACAGGCCGGGCAGCACATATTGTTTCAGGTGCCCCCAGATTTCCGGCTCGGCTTTAATTCCCGAGGCCAGGATGAAGAGCACCGGTGCCAGGGTGATCAGGGCGATGAGGGCGGCGGCAATCACCCCGCCCCGGTTTTTAAATGTGTATGTCATGGGAAGTCAGGTCCGGGGCGGTGGTCCCGCCCCGGCAGCGGCCTATTTATAACCGGCCATGTCCATCAGTTTAATGGCGTCGGCCTGGAGTTCACCGGCTTTGGCAAGGTTGATACGGTTACCCTTGAAATCCCCCCAGCCCTTTACGAAGTCGTGGGGAACCACACCGGTGTTCACCGGATATTCCATATTGGCATCGGCGAATACCTTCTGGGCATCCTTTCCGGACAGCCATTCAAGAAACTTGACGGCCTGTGCTTTGTTCTTGGCGAATTTTACAACCCCTGCACCGGACACATTCACATGGACACCGGACCCGTTCTGATCCGCCCAGAAAATGCCCAGAGGAAGATCCGGATTCTTTTTCATAAGACGGGCGTAGTAATAGGTGTTGACCACCCCCACATCCCCCTGGCCGGCGGCAAGGGCTTCCAGCACTTTGGTATCGGAAGAATAGGGAGGTGCGGCCAGGTTATTCACCCATCCCTTTACAATGGCTTCGGTCTTTTCCTTGCCCAGGGTTTCAATGAGCATGGCCACCAGGGACTGGTTGTACACCTTCTTGGAGGTACGCAGCAGCAGGCGTTTGTGCCAGTCGGCACCGGCCAGGGCTTCGTAGGAACTCAGATCGGCGGGGTTGACCTTGTCCGTGTTATAAACAATGGTTCTGGCCCGGACGGAAAGACCGAACCACATATTGGCCGGATCCCTGTAATGGGCCGGAATATTGGCGGAAAGCACCTGGGAATTCACAGGCGCAAGTACGCCTTTTTGTGCGGCATGCCAGAGATTGCCTGCATCCACGGTGAGAAGAATATCTGCTTTTGTCCCCTCGCCTTCGGAAAGAATCCGCTGGAGAAGCACGGCGGCCTTACCGGTGATATAGGTGACTTTCACACCGGTTTCTTTTTCATACTGCTGGAAAAGATCTTTGATCAGATGCTCCTTACGGGCACTGTAGACCACAAGTTCGTCCTGGGCGGCCACTGCTGCACCGGAAAAAAACACCATTACACTCAGAAGAATAAGTATAGCTTTCTTCATTTCACGAAACTCCTTATTTTTTGTTCAGGGTATTTAGTATTGTCAAACTGGATGTGACTTTTAAACGAAATAAAAACATATGTCAATAATTAAGTTATGTATTCATGACTTTTCAAAAAACATACGCCTTTCGTCTTAGTTCTCAATTATGTGTGACCCTGCAGACTAACTATCCACATGGAAGTTCTTGATTCCCCGGTATAGTTCAGTATACTAAAAGGATGCCAGACCCACGTTGACCGTCAGCAATCTTAAAGGGGATTTTCGCCGTATGCACTGTGGTCCGACCAACAAACCCAAACCTCTCCCCTCATGGGTAAACAGGGGAACCAGGCAATTCAGGGTGCTCTTAACCGTTATTCTGATGGTCTGTCTCACGGGTCCCTCACAGGCATGGGGAGAGGACCGTGTCAGCCTCCAACTCAAGTGGTTTCACCAGTTTCAGTTTGCCGGTTTCTATGCGGCAAAGGAGATGGGGTTTTATGCCGAGGCCGGCCTGGATGTGGACATCCTGGAAGGCGGTCCCGGTATAAAGGTTCAGGAAATCGTTGCAGCGGGCGAGGCAGCCTTCGGTGTGCTGGGGTCCGAACTTGTACTCCACCGGGCAAAGGGAATGGACGTGGTGGCGCTGGCCCCGGTTATCCAGCATTCTATCCGGGCGGTGATTGCCAGAAAGGACCACGGCATAGCCACCCCCCATGACCTTCTGGGCAAACGGATGATGCTGAATAAAAATGAATTGCCCGAATTCGCCGCCATGTTTCTCAATGAAGGGATTGACATAACAACACTGCCCATATTGGCCAAAGACAAGACTGCCAACCGGAAGTTCATCAGCGGCGAAATCGACGCGGTGAACGGAAGTATTGCCAATCAGCCCTACCTCTTCCGCAACCGGCAGATTCCTTACACATTGATCCGGCCGGTGAACTACGGCATTGATTTTTACGGTGACACCCTTTTCACCACAGAGGCCTTTCTCAAAAAGAATAAAGAGATGGTGGCGGAATTTGTGGCCGCCAGCCTCAAAGGCTGGGAATTTGCCTTTGCCAACCCCGGGCAAATGGCGGATATCATCTTAAGACGGTATGCGGCAAAAAAATCAAGGGACCATCTGATGTTCGAGCAGGCAAAGCTCAGGGAGATCACCCACCCGGATCTGGTGGAGATCGGCCACAATAACCCGGAGCGATGGCACCATATTGTTTCCACATATCAAAAGCTCGGCCTTGTTCCGTCATCCTTCACCTTGAAGGGGTTTCTTTACAGTGACTATATCGGTGTTGAGGCGGTCTGGATTCAAAGAATGTTCTGGTTCCTTGGGTCTGCAGGCCTGCTCTTTGCCCTTATTTTTCTCTGGAACTTCAGGCTCAGACGCACTGTCCGGCGGGTCTCGGCAGAAATCATTCAAAGCCGCGAAAATCTGAAAATCACCCTGGATTCCATCGGTGATGCCGTCATCGCCACGGACAGAGAGGGGCGGGTTAAACGGATGAACCCGGTGGCGGAAAAGCTCACCGGATGGACGCTGAAAGAGGCCGGAAACAAAGAAATCACCGAAATATTCAGCATTATCCACTCAAAAACCCGGCAGCCCGCAGATAATCCGGTGGACCGGGTGTTGAAAGAGGGTAAGATTCTCGGTCTTGCCAACCACACCGCCCTTGTCTCCCGGGACGGGACGGAATATCAGATTTCAGACTCCGGTGCCCCGATCCGGGACGACCAGGGACGGATCACCGGTGTTGTTATGGTTTTTAGGGATATGACGGAAGAGTACAAGGTTCTGGAACGGATAAAATACAACGAAAAACGTTTTCGCAGCTACCTGGAAAGCGCCCCCTACGGCATTTTCATCGCCGACGGCCAGGGCCGGATTATGGAGGTCAATCCCAGGCTATGCGGCATCACGGGGATCTCTGAGCATCTGCTCACCGGAAAGCAACTGGGTGATATCATGGACCCGGGGTATTCCGGCGGCTTAACCGCTGACACGCTCTTAACCCAGGCCCAGGCAGAAGGGGAATCCCATGGAGAGGCTGCCATCCTTACCCCATCCGGCCAGACCCGGCTGTGCGAAGTGAACCTGGCGGGGCTGGAACGGGACAGATTGCTTGGGTTTGTCCATGACATCAGCCGCAGAAAAGCTGCGGAAGATCAGGTGGCAGGTCTTGCCAGGTTCCCCGGCGAGAACCCCCACCCTGTCCTGCGGGTTGAACCGGATGGCCGGATTATATACGCCAATTCAGGCAGCCGGGATCTGCTGGATTACTGGGGGACAAAAATCGGAGACCTGGTACCCGGGCAGTGGAAAGAACGGATCACAGCGGCGCTGGACCGCAGAAAAAAAATACGGGTTGAGGAAGTATACGGCGACATCTGTCTCTCACTGGTTATCACCCCCATACCGGATCTCACCTATGTGAACATTTACGGTATGGACATCAGTGACCAGCACAGGACCCGTCAGCTTTTGAAGAAAAGCGAAGAAAAATACCGCGATCTGGTTGAAGGTACCGCCGATCTGATCACCAGTGTAAATGCATCCGGAAAGTTCACCTTCACAAATCAGATTTCTGAACAGATTCTGGGGATCTCACCGGAAGAGGCCAAAGGCAGATTCGCTTTTGATTTCATTCATCCCGATGACAGGGATGCCACCCAGGAGTGGTTCAGGGAATGCATCTCCCGGAGGCTTCCGGAAAGCAGCTTTGAAAACAGGCAGGTGAATACAAAAACCGGCGAAGAATTCTTCATGCTGTGGACCTGCAATTTCCACTATTGTACCGACGGCAGTTTCAAATCGGTGAACAGTGTTGCCCGGGATATAACGGACCGCAAACGCCTGGAAGCGGAAAAGGAAGCTGCCGAAGCCAGCCTCCGGCAGGCCTCCAAGATGGAGGCTGTGGGCACCATTGCCGGCGGTATTGCCCATGATTTCAACAACGTTTTGGGGATTATCATCGGTAATACGGAACTGGCTCTGGAAGATCTTCCCGAATGGATGATATCCCGGGAGAATCTTCATGAGATAAAAACAGCGGCGCTGCGGGCCAGTGAAGTGGTACGCCAATTGTTGAGCTTCAGCCGTAAAGCAGACCAGGTGAAAAAGGTGATTCATCTTCAACCGGTGATCACAGAATCCATGTCACTGCTGCGCTCCTCAATTCCCACCTCCGTAGATTTTGATGTTCACATGGATCCTGACGCGGGGCCGGTCAAGGCAGATCCCACCCAGATCCATCAGGTGATTATCAATCTTTCCACCAATGCGTCCCACGCCATGGAAAAAAACGGCGGCACACTGGCAATCCGTCTTTCCCAGGTCCACCTGAATCAGGGGGATACGACACGGTTCGATTCGATTCCTCCGGGGAATTATGCCATGCTGTCCATCAGTGACTCCGGCCACGGGATCGACGGCGTCACCCTGACAAAAATATTCGACCCGTACTTTACCACAAAAGAGGTGGGTAAAGGCACCGGAATGGGACTGTCCGTTGTTATGGGTATTGTAAGAAGCCACAACGGAGCCATCACGGTGGACAGCCGCCCCGGCAGCGGTACCACAGTCACCATTGTTTTCCCGTCGGTTGAGGACCAGCCGATTCCCGAAGACGCCACGGAGCAGGCCGCCCCAACGGGGACGGGCAGAATTCTTCTGGTTGACGATGAGCCGGCCATCCTGACCCTGACCAAAAATCAACTCTCATCCATCGGCTATGAGGTTGAAACCCAGGAGAATCCTCTGGAAGCGCTGGAGGCGATCCGGTCTGAACCGGCGCGCTTCGACCTTCTCATAACGGACATGACCATGCCGCACATGACCGGAGACCAGCTTATCCATGACGTGCGCAGGATCAATCCGGATCTGCCCGTCCTGCTCTGCACGGGATACAGTGAGAAGATCGACCTGGAACGCGCCCGGGAACTCGGTATGGACGGATACCTTGAAAAACCCATCGTCAAAACCGAATTGGCCCGTCAGATAAAAACAATTATGGGACAGGACGACGCCCAATAGGCGTATCTGTACACAACGCATTACCCCATAACAAACAAATTGATTCGCCGGCGATTTTTCGGTAAACTGATTTACGAATTTCAAAAAAACAATCACGAACCCGTTGCCCATGACTGAATCCACTGAGAATACCCCGTTTGAGGAACCCAAGATCAGAAGCACATGGCTGCCGATG
>JAKSBB010000496.1 GCA_022361315.1 Desulfobacterales bacterium | reverse complement strand
GTGATATTTTCAGGTGCGGTACCCAGGGCCAGAAGGGTATCGATAATCCCCGGTACAAACAGGTCTCCCCTGGCCCATAGCCGGGTATCATCGGGGATTATAAGGGCTGTTTTCTTTTCCGCGATGTTTTCCGGCGCATGACGTTTGATACCGCTGTTAATGATAGCCTGAACCCTTTCATGGGGCAGGACAGGGACGTCCCGGCCTTCCAGAACACCTAAGACCTGGGAATCGGGAACGTCAAGATCGATATGGGACCGGCCGGTTTCAAGCGCTATTTTCATACCTGTTACCCCTCTTTCATTGCGGCGTGAATGGGAACCACCGGATGGCAGACCTCTACCAGGCTGTCGGATTCAAGGTTACCGGCCAGATTGATTCTGCACACCGGGCAGTCCGTCAGCCACAGGGACGGCTCAACGGTGCGGAGCTGATCCTGTTTCCTGTCCATGATTCTGGCTGCGGTCTCCGGGTGCTCGTAAAAGAAGGTGCCGCCGCCTCCGCAACAGTCTGCTTCACCCGGTGTGGGGACATAGTCCAGGTTGGGCAGATGTTTGAGCAGGGTCTGGATGCCGGCATGGCTGGCGAAGCTGTTTCTGGAGTGGCAGGGGGCGTGGTAAACAGCCCGGCCCAGGTGGCGGCTTTCACGGGATGCATCCGGATGGAAGTTGAACTCGTGTTCTCCTATAAAGCTCAGGATATCCGTGGTTTTCCGGGCAATGTCCGCTGCGGCTTCCTTCAAATCATCTGTAACGCCGGACCGGCCTATGAACACCGGGTATTCGTCCTTGAGTGCTGCCCCGCAGGTGGTGCAGTCCACGATGATCCGGTCGGCATTCACTTCGGCCAGGGCTGTGATATTGGTCCGAATGTTGTTTTCGGCCTTTTGGGCCGCCCCATGGAAAAGCATGGGAATGGCGCAGCAGGTCTGGGTCTCCGGGATAACCACTTCGTATCCCAGTGCGGTGAGGATGCCGGTGACGGCGTTTCCCGTATCTGCAAACATGTAGTTGGTGGCGCATCCCGTGAAGTAGGCGATTCTTCCCCGGGGCATGCCCGACCCGGAAAGTGCATCGGCGTCCGGCTGTATGCGGGTTGGCTGTTTCTGCCGAAAGGGGCGCGGGTTGAGTGCCGGAAACCGGCTCACCGGTATATTGCCCACTTTGTATTTGTCCGCGATGAAGTCAGGTGTCAGTTTCTGGCCCAGAGCGGCCATTTTAGATCCCGTGCGCAGCCGGTACTCCTTGGCCAGCAGGTACACCAGAGCGTTGATGGCGGGTTTGTCTCCCAGGGCGTCCACCATCTTCTGCCGCATCTCCATGAACTTGCCGTAGTGGTCGATCCCCGAGGGACAAGCCGCGGCGCAGGAACCGCTATCCCGTTCGCCTTACAAATCCTTGCTGAACTGGATTCACAGGAAACGGCAGACACCATCAAAACGGCAATACTGGCCTAATGCTGATACTTGGTATCGAAACATCCTGCGACGAGACCGGGGTGGCGCTGT
>JAKSBB010001009.1 GCA_022361315.1 Desulfobacterales bacterium | reverse complement strand
TGTTCCAGATCGACCAGGCCCTGATGAACGGCACCAATATTGCGGTTTTTACCGATGCGTTCAAGGAACAGGCCCCTCCGGGGGGCATGGGTATGCCTCCCACGTTCAGCCCCATCGACACCGGTCTTGAAAAACTGCTGGCCCATTACGGGGTGAAGGTCGAGCCGGCCTATGTTCTGGATAAAAACGCCTACAAACACATGTTACCCCAGTCCCAGGGCGGCGGGGAGCAGACCATCTACTTTGCCCCCATGCTCAAGGACACAAGCATCAACAACGATCCGGCCTTCATGAAGAACATCAAGGGGCTGGTGGCCATGCAGGCCTCCCCCGTGGCGCTGGTGGAAGACAGCCTGAATAAGGAAAAAGTCAACACCACCCGGCTGATCTGGTCCTCGGACGAATCCTGGCTGATGAAGGACAATATCAATCTCAATCCCATGTTCATCACCCCGCCGGCGGCTCAGGAAGATTTCAGCAGCTTCGACATGGCCTATATGCTTGAGGGCGAGTTCACCTCTTACTTCAAGGGGAAACCTGTGCCTGAAAAACCGGCCCCGGAAAAAGAAGAAGGCGCCGCAGAGACTCCGCAGGCAGCCCTGACGGACGTGAAAGCGGACAACCGCGTGGTTGAGACGTCAGCCCCGGTGAAAATCTTTGTCCTGGGTTGCGCCCAGATGCTCCACGACAACATGCTGGATGCCGAAGGCCGCACCACCAACGCCACCTTCCTGCTGAATGTGGTGGATCATCTCAACGGTGAAGATGATGTGGCTGCCATGAGAAGCAAGCAGCAGACCCTGAATCCCCTGGCTGAAACAACGGAACTGACCAAGACGCTGATCAAGACCCTGAACATTGCCGGCCTGCCGGTGATTGTGGTTCTGTTCGGATTCGGTGTCTGGTTCCTGAGAAACCAGAAAAAGAAAAAGATTGCACAGATGTACAGCTAAGTTGAGGCAACCCCATGAAAAAAGAATACCTGATTCTCATTGTGTTGATTGCGGCCCTGAGCGCCTACCTTTTTCTAAAGAAGGACAACCAGGTCCACTATGAACTGCCCGTCCCCGCCGCACTGGAAACGGCGGATATCACCCGGGTGGATATTACAAAAAATAATACGACCATTACCCTGACCCGGGGCGAGGAAAACTGGACCGTCGCAGAGGCAGCGTACCCGGTGGACCAGTCTGCGGTTGACCGGGTGCTGGATGCCCTGAAGGAAGTGAAGCTGTCCGCACTTGTTTCCGAGGCCGGAGATCTGGTCCGTTACGACCTTGATCAGGAAAACGGCATTACCGTTACAGCCTTTGCCGATAAGGATAAAGAGATTCGGCGTCTCATCGTCGGGAAAGCCGCCCCCAGTTTTAACCATACCTTTATTATGCTGGACGACGGCAAATCGGTCTATCAGGCGGACGGCAGCTTCCGCAACGACTTTGACAAAACCGTTGACGACTTCCGTGACAAGGTGGTGATGGATTTCCAGACCGAAGGG
>JAKSBB010000442.1 GCA_022361315.1 Desulfobacterales bacterium | reverse complement strand
TTCGGCGGGAGTGGGAGGGGCTTGGCCGGTTGATGGTGCGGCTGATCGGCAGCGAGCACGTGGAGGTTCGTGCGGTTGCGGAGGCGCACCTGGCGCCGCTGGGCTTTGAGCGTTTGTGGAACGGTTGGGAGGGGATGACGCGGGAGCAGCGGGAGCGTGTGGGGATGGCGTTGATGAAGATCGATCGGCGTTTTCTTGAGAAGCTGGACGGGAAGATGGCGGCGGGTGAGAGCGGGGAGCGTGTGCGGGGTATCCAGGTGGTGCGGCATCTGGGGCAGGAGACGTATTTTGAGTCTCGTTTGGTGGGGTTGAGTGAGGATGGGGACGAGCGTGTTGCGGCGACGGCGGTGCGTGCGCTGGGTGGGATGGGTGCGAGCGCGGCGGCGGAGGCGGCGCTGGGGCGGGCGCTGTCGCATCGGGATGACCGTGTGCGGTCGAACGCGATCGAGGGGTTGGAGGCGTTGAAGCGGCTGGGTGAGCACGGTGAGGCGCTGGAGCGGATCAGTCGTGGGGATGGTCATCGCAGTCGCGCGACGGCGATCCGAGCGTTGTTGTCGATGCCGTTGTCGGAGGGTTTGCCGGCGCTGGTGCGGATGCTGGACGAGGGGGACGAGCGTCACCGGATCAGCGCGTTGTGGGTGGTGGAGCGGATGGAGTTGGTGGGTGTGTTGGATCGCGTGGCGACGTTGGCGAAGGGTGACGGGGATTCGCGTGTGCGTTCGCGAGCGGTGCGTGTGATACGAGACATGGTGGAGCGGGCGCGGTCGACACAAAGGGAGGTGGGGTGAGATGGTTGAGTTGTTGATGGAGCTTGGGCGTGTGGATTCGATCGTTCCGCCGTGGCGTGAGGATGTGAGTTGGTGGCCGGAGGGTCCGTCGATTTCGATGGAGCCCTTGATGTGGGCGATGCGGTTGTTGGGTGGGGCGATCCTGACGTATTTGGGTTACGTGTTGTGGTGTCGCGTGCGTGTTTCGTTGCGGGGATGGATGGGGTATAGCCGGGTTGCGGGGGCTTTGGGGCTGGGTTGGTGGGATCGGTGGTTGCTTTGGCGTGGGGCGCGGGTGTGTGGGTTGGAGAGCGCGGTGACGCTGCTGGTGTGTCGCGAGACGCTGGAGGCGTATGCGGGCGAGATCGTTGCGGCGGGGGAGAGGCGTGGTGGGGGGTACGCGCAGCGGGCGCGCCGGTTGGCGCAG
>JAKSBB010000490.1 GCA_022361315.1 Desulfobacterales bacterium | reverse complement strand
GTATATAATCATCACCGCCGATATGGACTTTCGATCCCGTCACCGGGGACTTCACTGTGAAATGGGATGGGGTCGAAGCAATGGCTGCCATGAGTTGGGATTCCTTAATGTACAGCCGGGTGCCGTCCACACGGAACCCTTTTTTTTTCATCATACCGGCGGCATCGTTGTGCCGCAGGTCGATCCCCGTGGTTTCCAGAATCCTCACGGTATTTTTGTGGATGGCTGCCAATTGTTCGGGCGACAATGCGTCTATGTCCCTCATCCCCCATCTCCATCATGATATTTTTTGCCAGTGAAGCGATTTTCAATTCACCCTTACCAAAAATTATTGTAAAAAAACAAAGCATTTAATATCATGATGCCATGACAAAATATCATAGTGGAGGAACCGGTTGGACCATCTGCCATCCCTGAATGCCCTGAAGGCCTTTGAAGCCGTTGCCCGCCACCTGAACTTCACCCGGGCGGCAAAAGAACTCTGCGTCACCCAGGGGGCGGTCAGCCGTCAGGTTAAAAACCTGGAAGCCGAGCTGGGCATTATCCTGTTCACCAGGGTGCCCAACAACCTGCAACTGACCGCCGACGGGGACGCCCTGTACAGGGTAGCGCACCAGGTATTTGACCGGATCAGAGAAGCCGTCACCACCCTCAGGCAGAAAAAACAGATATTAAAAATTATCATGGCCCCCACCTTTGCCACCCGGTGGCTGATTCCCCGTCTCTATATCTTCCACGAAACCCATCCCGGGCTTCAGATCCAGCTGGAAACCTCCACCAAGCGATTTGACTTCCTCTACCACACGGATTTTGATGCGGCCATTGCCTATGGAAAGCCCAATGCCAATGCCGACCTGGTCATGACCCCGCTGATGCAGGAAAATCTGTATCCGGTATGCGCCCCCGGTTTAATCACCCCTGAAAAACCCTTGGCACACACGGGAGATATCCGGCGCCATTGCCTTTTGCATTCGTCCCTGGACCGGAAGGAGTGGCGGGCATGGGCAAAAATGATGGGGATAAACGAATTAAAATCCTCCGGGGATCAATGTTTTGAACTTGAAGAATCCACCATCCAGGCCACGAAGCTGGGCGCCGGTATCGCCCTGGCCAACCAATTTTATATCCGGGATGAAATCGCATCAGGCGATTTGATCTTTCCTTTTCCCGACGTCCCGCCCCTGGTGTTCAACGCCTATTATCTCGTATACGACAAAAGCAAGGCGACCCTGGAAACCCTTGATGCGTTTATCCGGTGGCTGCAGGATGAAATGGACCGTTTTTTATGCACGGCAGATATGGAATTGTAACGGATATGACCCGATTTTTATGGATGCTGACACTTCTTTTTCTGGCGGCCTGCAGTCAGGATAATCTAGGGACAATCCACGGAAAATGGGCCGGTGTTGATCCCAAGGACGGCATCATTGTTTTCCATCCGGACGGCAGATTTGAATCGTTTACCCGGGACGGTGCATCCCTGTTCGGTGAATCCACACAACTCACCGCCACCTGGCAATCCCTTGATCACGAGGTGCCGCGGCAGCTTTTTTTAAAAATCAGCTACCCCGCGAAAACAGAAACCGTCCCATTGGGGATATATAGAATCAAGGGCCATAAACTGATCATCCGGGAGCCGCTGACCCATCACCGGACCCTTGGCGGCGTCAAACTTGAGACCGCCCGGTATGAGATGCCTAATGATTTCTCGGGCGAACTGACGATTTTCAAACGCCTGCCGTGAATATAGAAGGTTCTCCTGCCGGTACTTTATGACTTGACCTCAATGGGGCCGTCCGCCACGGCCCGGCCCCACCAGCGTCCATTTCAGGGCGTCAAAGGGCCGCGGCTTTATACTCACCGAGAATCCGCCAAGGGCAAATACCCCCACAAGCGCAGTGAGCATGTACATTCCCCTGAGCCCGGCCATATCCGCCAACAGGCCTAAGGCGGCACCGCCCAGGAGCATCCCCACATCATAAGCGCCGTAGAATATGCTGAAGGCAATCCCCCGGAACCGGGCGCCGGCCTCATCCGCCACATGTGCAGTCAGGGCAGGAAGGCAACCGCCGGTGCCGACACCGTTGAGTACCCCTGCGGCAACCAATTGCCAGGTGCTCTGGGCACGGCCGATAAGGTAATAGGAGAGACAGAGGATGATAAAGGAATAAAAGGCACAGGGCCCCCTGCCGTAACGGTCCGACAATTGGGCGGTCAAAAACCTGAAAACAATCAGGGATATAAAGATGACCATGAACACCAGCCCCACATCCGCGGAAAAATGCCGGGTCACCAGCACCGGGAGAAATGAATAAATCCCGCCGCTCATCATCGCCAGCACCAGCACCAGACCTGAAGCCGCCATCACCCCGCGGTTGCCCAGCATGCCCGTGTAGGCCCCTGCCGTTGTTTTTCCCGGCCGGCCTGCCCTGCCTTCACGGATCATACCGGTGAG
>JAKSBB010000213.1 GCA_022361315.1 Desulfobacterales bacterium | reverse complement strand
TGATCGCATCATCCGCCACCTTGGTAAAGAGTACTGCCCGGACCGGATTGTTTTTCTACCGGTAATACCCCGTCTGGCATCCGACGGCACCATCGACACCCAATGGTGTATGAAAGCTTACGCCACCAGCCGAATGAACAAAACCAGTACCCACCCGGTGTTCAGAGAACTATCCCGGCTGAAAGAGATGATGCTGATTCAACAAAAGTTATCCATATCCACAACATAAATTCAACAAAGGAGGATGTATGGCAATCCAGGACGAAATACCCAAATCAAGGCTTACGCTCCGGTACAAGACAGAGGTAAACGGTCAGCCGGAAGATCTGTCCCTTCCCATGCGGTTCATGGTCATGGGAGATTTTTCCAAAGGAAACTCCAAGGACAGAAAAATGGATCTTGAAGAGCGGTCCACCCGCAACATGGACGGCACAAACACCGATGCCATTATGAAAGACATGGGACTCAACCTGAGTTTCGCAGTGGACAACAAGATTGATCCGGACAAAGAAGAGGAAATGCAGGTCAACCTGAAATTTGACGGGATGCGCTCCTTTACCCCGGACGAAGTTGCGGAGAATGTGCCCAAGATCAAAGGTCTGCTTAAGCTCAAGGAACTGCTTCAGGAAGTGATGTCCAACGTTGACAACCGTAAGAGCTACCGCAAGCTGCTCTCCGAGCTGATGAGCAACGAAGAGGCGCTGAAAAGCATGATCGGTGAACTGGAAGGGTATGACAGCTTCAAACTTCCGTCAAAGAAAAATACTGAGGAATAAAGCCCATTTTTGAAAGGAGTAAACAATGGCTGAAGAAACAAAAGTGGACGAACAGACAGAAGAAAAACTAGATCTTGCGCGATTCCTTTCCTCCATGAGGTTGAATACGGAAGTCAGTGAACCGACTCCGATGCTTCAGAACGATCTGACGGAAATCAAGGACGACGTGTCCGAGGAAGACCGTTTCATTTCCGGCATGGCTGCCCTGTTGCTGAATGTGGAGCCTGTGGACGGCAAGTTTGATAAAGGCGGTATCCTTGAGGTTATTGCCAATATCGACGAGATGGTCAACGACCAGATCAACGAAATCATCCACAACGATGATTTTAAAGATCTTGAGTCCAACTGGCGGTCCCTCAACGACCTGATCCTCAATACCAACTTCAAGGCCGACGTCATGATCGATATTCTGGACGTCAGCAAGGATGAGCTTTTCGAGGATTTTGAGAACAATGCCGTGGATATCACCGGTTCCGCGCTGTTCAAGAAGGTCTACGTATCTGAATACGACCAGTACGGCGGCAAGCCCATCGGTTCCATGATCGGATTGTTCGATGTCAAGCATACGCCGGACGACGAGTTCTGGCTGAGAACCATGGGTAAAGTTGCTGCGGCGAGTCACGCGCCTTACGTTGGCTCCGTATCGCCCCAGTTCTTCGGCTGCGATTCCGTTGCCGAACTGGAAGCCATCAAGGATCTCGAGGGGTTGATGAATCATCCCAAATACGGTTCCTGGAATAAGCTGAGGGATTCCGAAGAAGCCGCCTACATCGGGCTGACCCTGCCCAGATACATTTCCCGTCTGCCCTATGACCCGGAAACAAACCCCTGCCGTAAGATTAACTTCACCGAGCAGGTGGCCGGTGACGAGGACGCGGATTACCTCTGGGGCACTGCCTCTATCCTCTTTGCACAGAACATGGTCCGTTCCTTTGAAACCTCTGGCTGGTGCCAGTACCTGCGCGGTCCAAAGGGCGGCGGCCTGGTTTCCGGACTTCCCGTGCATATGTTCAATATCCGTGGCGAAGATGAGATGAAGGTACCGGTGGAAATGATGATTCCGGATTACAGAGAACTGGAATTCGCCAACAGC
>JAKSBB010000837.1 GCA_022361315.1 Desulfobacterales bacterium | reverse complement strand
TTAAAGTTTTATTATGCGGGAGTTAGTGTACCATATTCGTCCGGTGCCAGACAAATACTATCGGCTGCGCACCGAAGTTATATAGCCCCGGCATTTAACGCCGGATATGGAACCGTGCATCACCCTGCTCAACCAGATCAAGGGTGTGGATATACGCATCGTAACGTTCCTGAAGAATCTCCCCCGCTTTGATCATCTGCCTTACGGCACACCCGGGTTCGGTACGGTGGCGGCAGTTCCGGAAGCGGCAGGCACCCGGAGGTACGGGTTCAAATCCCGGAAAAACGTCTGCCAGGGTATCTGCGGTGATATCCACCAGGCCGAACTCGTTAAACCCCGGGGTATCCACCAGCTCTCCCCCGGTGGGCAACAGATGCAGGGTGGACACCGTGGTTTTGTTGCACCCCCTGCCCCCAGCCTCATAAATTTCTCCCACCCCCAGATCCAGGGTCGGACATATGGCATTGAGCAGACTGCTCTTCCCCACCCCCGATACCCCCACGAAAAAACCCCTTCTGCCTTCTCCCAGCCATCCGGTCAGGCGTTCCAGTCCGTCACCGGTCAGGGCACTGACCACAAACATGTCCAGAATGTCGTCGTAAACGGAGCGAATGGTATCGATAAACGCCGGAGCGTCGTCAAGATCGGATTTATTGATCACCAAAACAGGTGTGAGGTCTGCCTGACGGGCACAAACAATGGCCTGGTCGATATAGCCCGGTGTGGGTTTCGGTAACGGAGACACCACAATGCCCACCACGTCCAGATTTGCGCCCACCACCCGGACACTGCCCCGGGAGTCCCGGCGGCTGAGTTCGGTGCGCCGGGGTGCCCGCGAAAGACGGTGTTCCCGCACACCGACCCTGTCCCCGACCACATGCCCGGAATTGCGCTTGACCTTGACTTTTCGACGTACTCCCGAATCAAACAAAACTTCAACGGCAATGCCGTAGTGGGCGACGATTACCCCATTCTCTTCGGGAACGGGCCGGGCAGATGTTTTCTTTTTTTTCTTCAACACACCTCTTACGGGACTAACACGCTATAATTTATGGTATTTTAACCCAATCCAGTTCCGGAACATCTTATATTCTCAGGCGAATGCCGTCAAGACTGGTAAGGCTTTTGGACCATTTCCCGATGGAGGTTTCCCCTTGGGAGATCATCAGCAGGCGTTCCAGGCCAAAGCCCATACCCACCCAGGTGTCGCTGATCCCCCATTCCGCATCCAGAGGGTGGGGACCGCTGGCACCGGAAGAGACTTCGGTACGCTCCGGACCTGCCACCACATCCAGGGTGGTGCCGTAAACTTCGGAATCATCGGTTTCAAATGCATAGTCCTCAATACGGGCGGCTGCCATAATTGATTTTGCCAGAAATTCCAGACGGGATTGCCTGTCTTCAAGGGGCAGACCCATTTCCACCAGGTTGAGCATGGTGAATTCACTGGCATGTACCCGGCCGGAGGACTCTTTTCTGAAGCAGGAACCGATCTCAAAAAACCGGACCGGCCGCTGTTTCAACCTGGAAAAGTCCTTCATCAAACTGTAAAGATTAGGGGCCAGCATGGGCCGCAGGCATTGTTTATCACTGATCCAGAACACCTGTTTGTTCAGGGGGTGTGCCGAATCGATGGACATGCGCCGCAGGGCCTGACGGGAAATGATGGTAGGGGTGGTCACCCCGGTAAACCCCAGATCGAACAAGGCGGTCTCCAGACGATCCCGCAACGCCTGAATCCGTGTCTTTTTATCCTTGCCCAGGAGGGCAGCCAGTTTCATCCGTTGAATCTGAACCTGTTGCTTTTCAATCTTCTGAAATGCCTGGTTCCGTTCTGCAGCGGTATCAAAGGCCGGCGGGAAATCGTCGGGGTTCAGGCCAAGGTCTTTAAATCTGAGGATCTGGGTATCTGTCCATTCCATCTCGTTCAGGTCTCCGTCATGGGAAAAAGGGATTACAGCACCAGGCGGACAGCCATGGCTGCGGTGCCCAGTTCCAGCTTATCGTGGACCAGGCTGTTTTCCAGAAATCGGGCTGCGTTTTTCGACAGCCCCAAAGGAACTCCCGGCGCCGCCACCCAAAGGTGTTTTGTTACCATCTCGTCCGGCAGTACGGCAGCAGCGGGAGTGGCCTCCAGAATATAGCAGCATTCGTCTGTCACCGGGGGAAATGCAGGGAGGATTTCGGCCGGGAACCCCTCTTTGTCCAGCCTTGCTTTCAGCCCATGTGAGGTATCCGGATCAATATCATAAAGCAGGAGAGATGCGCCCCGGCCTGCCAGTTCCCTGGCACCGGCCTCGCCCACGGGGCCGCAGCCCAGGACAAGCGCGTTTTTCCCCCGTATCCCATCGGCCATCAAATCCAGGGCGGCGGCATAAACCCTGCCCGTCAGATCTGTGTTATCCGCCACACACCGCGTCCCCAGATGAATCCCCACAAACCTGTGGTCATCGGCCAGCATGACTGCGTCGGCTCCGGCCTCAAAGGCATCGGCAATCCCCGAGGCGTCTGTAAATTCAGAGACCTGTGCCCGGCAGCCCAGATAAGAAAGGATGGCGGATACGGTGTCGCTGAAATCGGTGATGATCCCCTGCCCTGCGGTGACGGGAATCACACGGATCGTCAGTTCCTTGAGCCGGCGCACCACCATGGTTTCATCCGCACCGAAGGTATGGGCGGCGATACCAATGAGGGTGCTGCCCGTCGCTTTTTCCAAGTGCGCACTGTAGCGGGAAAGCCCCGCTGAAATATCTGTTATATCATCGGTGGTCAACCGTGTCATTGGATACGCTCCTGTTCAACCCTGATGTTGCGGTGGCAGTTGCGGCGACGGTCCTCCAGCGCATCTGTCGTCTCCGCCCTGAAGATAAGGGTTGCAACCCAGGTATGCTTTCCGGGCCCCCAGGAGGTCACGGCTTCGTCCGCACCGAAAAATCCGGTTTCAATGTGCAGCGGGCCGTCACCGGCCATAATATGCTCACCCAGGAAGGCGATGTTTTGTCCCGTCACCCGGATATGCTCGATGAGTACCGGGACTTCAGACCTGCCCCTCTCCGGTTTGATATCCTTTATAAAGAGGTCTGCAAGCATGGCTACCATATTCATTCCCGTGGACCAGAATACGGCCATGGGGGTCTGGCTGGGCAGACGGGCGTCGATCTCCAGAAGTTTGAGCTGTCCCTGGTGAAGAATGGCTTCAAGGTCCATGATGCCTTTGAGATCAATGGTTTCGGCGATGGCCACGGCCATGTTTTCAAGGTGTTTCACCTGGTCTGGTGAAAGGTCGGTGGGGGTTCGGACGGCATTGCAGTCGTAGGCCTCATCCATGCCTAAATCCGTGACCTGAAGGGGGGTATATGCACCCGGGGTCCCGATCACCTCGATGGAGTAGGACGGCCCTTCCACATATTCCTGGGCCACCATGCCGGTGAGGCCCCGGCCGTCCGGGAACCTGGCCGTCATATCTTCCGGGCTTTTGATGATGACAACCCCGTCACTGCCGCTGGCATTGTCGGGTTTGACCACCACGGGGAACCCGGCCTCGGGCCAGGGGGTAGGTGCCGGAAGACCCAACCGGTGAAAAAGCCGGTCTGAGGCCAGCTTGGAACAGGACACACCATATGCGTTCAGGTCAAAGGCCAGTGGGATATCCTCGGCCTGTGCCCAGCGCCGTGCAAGACAGTGTACGGCATCATCTTCCAGGGCCGGCAGAATCAGGTCCGGCCGGCCGGCATCCGGCGGATAGACCCCATCCGCACCGAAATCAAATACCAGGAGCCTGTCGCAGAGGGCTGCGGCAGGGACATCCGGATGTCTATCAATCAGAAGAGTACGGAATCCGGCCTTCCGGGCCAGGTACACCGCCTCGGTCCCCTGAAGCTTTCCGCCGATGACGGCTATGGTGGGTGAGGATTGCATCTCCGGCATCAGGAGTCCCGATTATTTTCCGGGTCTTTTGCCTGGCCAGATGCCTGATCTTTTTCTGTGAGCAACGATCCCTGGTGCCGGCGGAACAGGGTGGATGAATACTTCTCAAGTTTCCAGTCCGGTACCCGGCAGTCCGGGCAGACCTTAACGAACCATTTGTTTCGCAGCCACCTGGCCGCCCTGGAGTTCAGGGAGTTGGAGATCACGAACTCTTTGTTGCAATGGGTGACCAGTCTGGCCTGATTACCTGTGATATCAATGGTCCGGATGCCGTGAAGGCTTCCGGTACGGGAGGGCCAGAGCTTTATCTTTGAAATCAGATTGAACAGCCTTACCCGCTTTCTGTAAAACCGTTTTTTATCTGTGGATTTTTTATTCTCTTCTAATGCCATCTGTTTTGCCTTTATTTAGCTGTCCCGGATCACCCCTGAGGATGCCTCAGCGGGATCAGGTACGCCATAATATGTGGATTTCGGCCTATAGGCAAGGAAGAATTCATCACACGTCACCGGTGAGCCCCTCATCCCGGCAAATCACCGCCCTGCGATCATCGCAGTCCTTGATGCTGTGGCACTCCTGGAACAGGGCATAGGGGCAGATATCCCGGCAATAGTCGTGATCCAGCCGGGCAAACAGATTCTCATAGGCATCTCCCCGTTTATGAAAAACAAGGGAGGTGTCCATTTCACCGGTGAATCCTGAACTGTCAAACACCTGCCGCACCGGGATATGAATTTCCATCAGCGCCAGTTCCGTACCCCGGTCCTGAAGGGTTTCTTTGAGTTCCCGGAGTTCATCCACACCGGTTATATCGATAAAGGTCATGGATTGAAGATCCAGAAGCAGGTATTTCGGGGGCTGTTCCTGTTTGTCAAACCGCTCCATGATGTGCTCAACCGTGTACTCCGCGTTGGCAAAGAAGATGGAGTTATCACTGCGCAGCTGGAGGATCTGGGGGCAACTGGGGATATCCGCCGCATCTGCATTGGTGAACATGCCCATGGTCGGGCTTTTTGAGATGCGGACCACCCGGGGATGCATGGTTTTCCACAGGAAGAACATCAGAGACATGATCACCCCCAGAAGCAGTGCATAATCCGGCTTGGCGATAAGGGAGAGTAAAAAGACACAGATGGCGACGATACCGTCGTGCCGGTTCATCTTCCACAGGCGAAAGACCTCCTTGGGATGGAATAAGGTCCAGACGGCGGAAATCACCAGGGCGGCCAGGGCGGCCTTGGGAATATAGGTCAGCATCGGGGTTAAAAACAGCAGGGCCACCACCACGGAAAGGGAGGTGATGACACTGGCAATACCTGTTTTGGCGCCGGATGAAAAATTGATGGCGGATCGGGAAAAGGACCCGGATGTGGGGTAGCACTGAAAAAAAGACCCCAGTAGATTGGCCATCCCCTGACCGATAAACTCCTGGTTTACATTCAGCTTCTGCTTGGTTTCCGCAGCAATACTCCGGCCCACGGAATAGGTCTCCGCAAAAGAGACCAGGGCAATAACAACAGCCGGACCGGTTAACCGGCTCAGGGTCTGAACGTCAAAGGGCGGCAGCATGGGCCGGGGCAGACCGCCCTGTATCCGTCCGATCACGGCGACCCCAGAGGAATGAAGATCCAGAAGAATCACCACCACACTGGTGATGACCAGCGCCAGCATGGCCCCGGGAAAATTGGGATTGATTCGCTTGACCCCGTGAATGATTCCCAAAGCCAGGAGCCCCACACCAAGGGTGATCCAGTGGAGTTCTCCCAATGTACCCGCAATGGCAGCGAATTTCGAAATCACATACTCCTGATGCCCCACCCGCACCCCGAAGAGATGGGGCAGCTGGGTGGAGATAATGATCAGGGCGGCGGCGGATGTGAATCCTTTAACGGCTGCATGGGAAATAAATGACATGATGATGCCCATACGGAACAGCCCCACCACCAGGTAAATCACCCCGACCATGAAGGCCAGAAGAAAGGACAATTCAATAAATTCGCTGCTGCCGGGTTCCGCCATGGACGTCAGCGTGGTCAGCACCAGCAGACTCATAATGGCGATGGGGCCGGAACCCAGTTGACGCAAACTGCCCCACAGCGCCCCGATGGCCGGGGCAACCGTAGCGGCATACAGACCGTAAACCGGCGGCAGGCCGGCCAGCATGGCATATGCCATGGACTGGGGGATAAGCACCACAGCCACAGTGAGCCCGGCC
The DNA here is from genome assembly GCA_022361315.1 of Desulfobacterales bacterium. The sequence continues at coordinate 5,609 of JAKSBB010000837.1, read as the reverse complement.
GTCAGGTCATGCTTAAATAACATTCCTGAATAGCCCGGGAGCCATGCCAAAAACGGAAACAGCCGGTATAACCGCGGCTTCGTATCGGGATGTGTCATATGCCCTCCGGAGAACGATATGGTAAACGGATGATTCTTCCCAACCTACTATATTTGAAGAAGAATATAAATACCGGAGTCATATCAACCGCCCATAACCCCCTTGCGTTATCACACGGATCAGACAGAAGGCTCCCCGGTAAGAAGGCCGGAACAGACCCGATTCCGCCCCCCTTCCTTGGCCCTGTACATGTGTTGGTCTGCGCACGTCAGCAAACCGGCGATTTCCACATGCTCCGGCTCCACCACGGTACTCACCCCTATGCTGACGGTTACGGAGATGGCCGCCCCCTCAAAGGTGAAGGGATATGAGGCCACCGCATTACAAAGCCGTTGTGCCGCTTCCACCGCCGGTTCCAAGCCGGTCTGGGGCAGAACAACCCCGAACTCTTCTCCCCCCAGCCGTCCCAGCAGATCCACCTGTCTCAGGCTGTCTGTGGCAATTCCGGCAAAGGTTCTCAGGACATAATCCCCGGCAGTGTGACCGTAAGTGTCGTTCACCCGTTTAAAATGATCCAGGTCCATCACAAACAGGGAAAGGGGCTGACCGTAGCGGCGGCTCCGGCTGATTTCGTTCCCCAGGTGCTCCAGAAAATGGCGACGGTTGGGAATCCGGGTCAAACCGTCCATGGTGGCCTGTTCGATGAGTTCTTGCTCCGCCTTCTGCTTATCAATGAGCACCTGGTTCACGGCATTGGAAAGCGAGTGAAATTCCTTGAAACGGATCTGCCCGGCGGGGATCAGTCCGCCGGATTCCGCTGCGGATTTGAAATGATGGATAAAGGTTTTGAGATCGCCGCCGGCATACCGGCGTACAATTACGTGCAGCGCGAATAGAAAAATCAGAATCAGACAGGTGGCGGCAAGAATATTGGAGAATTTATTCTGAAGATCTCTCCGAATTTTGAGATTCTCCTCCTGCATCTCGGCTTCAATGGCATCGGTGTAAACCCCGGTACCGATGATCCAATTCCAGGACGCGTCCAGACGGACAAAACTCAGCTTTGGGGCTGGTTTATACACGGACGGCCTGAACCATGAATACTTCAGGAACCCCCGCCCGCTGTTTCCGGCAATGGTGATCATCTCCCGGAACACGGCCTTGCCGTCGTCGGTAACGTAGTCCAGCACATTTTTTCCTTCAAGCTCCAGGAGAATGGGGTGCATGAGCATGATCCCATCTGTGTTCATCACAAAAAGATACCCGTCCTCCCCCCGGGAAAATCGTATCTTAGACAGCCGTTCCAAAAATTTTTTCTGCTCCTGTGCCACGATGATATCCAGATATTCTCCGGTGCCGATATACCAGCCGTAAGGGGCGAACGTTTTATAATATATCAATTTGGGACGGAGTGCGGATTCGCCGGGAACAGACCACTGAATATCGTTAAACCCCTCGGCCTGTTTTTCTCCCAGGGCCAGGAGATTTTCGAGCATTTTGGCTGCTGTGGGGTTTGTAATGTCTGACATCTGCCGCCCCACCACCATGGGATTGCCGGCACTCAGCATCGTCACCCCCTGCTTATCCACAACGAAATAATATCCCCGGTCGTTCTCAAAAAAACGAATACCGGCAAGGGTATTGAGGAGCAGTGCCTTCAGATCCGGTTCCGAAAGGGTGGTGTGATACCGCTCGTACAGGGAGGTGATTAACCGGTGGGCTTCACGGGTCCTGAGAATAATCTCCTGTCTCAGACGATTTTCATATCCCCGGCGTTCATTTTCAATCAAGGAGACTGCCGCATCGACTTCCCTCTGGATGAACGCCCTGTGGGTGTCCATATATCCCCGGCGGATTTCTTTCTCCCGGGACAGATGGCTGCGATACTGTGTGATCAGGGTATACGAGGCCACGGAAACAACGGCTCCCACCAGCAACAGGGCATAGGTGGCGGAAATAAAGTTGATAAATCGTACCCGTTTTTTCATGGTGTCTCCCTGCGTGTATCTCTTCTCCGGTGTGTCTTATTCCGGGTACGGCATCCCGGCGGGGGTCCCACCGTACACCAAAAAAGATAATAACGGAACGGTAAAATTCAAAAATAATATTCGCCGGATTTCTTTTCAGAACAGCACACTGTCGGTTGGACACAGATTTTTAACCCAACCGCCTATTGAAGTCGGGAACCGGAATATATATGATATGTCCCCCGGATACATCAAGGAGAAGAAGACCATGGGAAACCCGCTGCAGGAACAACTACTGAAAGCCGGCCTTGTGGACAAAAAGCAGGTGAACAAGGCCAAGCAGGAAAAACGGAAGAAAAGAAAAAAGAAGAAGGGGAAACCCGGCAATACTGCCCCCCAGGTCAACCGGACCCAGCAGGAACAACTGCGCAAGGCCAAAGAAAACCGTGAACAGAATATCAGGCAAAATGCCCGGCGGCAGGAGGCCGGTATCAAAGCCCAGGTAAAACAGCTTGTTAAAGACAACCGCCTGGACATTAAAAACGGACAGGATCCCTACTATTTTGCCGTGGGCAAAAAGATTAAAAAAGTCTGGGTGGACAAAGAGACGGCGGACAAACTGAGTGCCGGACGCCTGGCGGTGGTCAGTATGAACGATGTATTTGAAGTTGTTCCTGCCAAAGTGGCAGAACAGATCCGCAGCCGCTCCCCTGAGGCCGTGGTGTTGCTTCATGACCCGGACAGCGGTGAAAACGCGACCTAGAATCCTTTAAGTCTGCGCCTCACATAAACATTTTGGGTTTGAGAAAATCCGTAAGTACCATGCACCCTGTGGCCAGATCCTGCCAGGATGTCAGATCCCCTTCCAGCCGGGCCCAGGCACAGGTGGGCAAATTGTCAAGGTAGCGGTCCCCCAGGGTACTGACAAGGTCTGTAAAAGCCGGGTTATGCCCCACAATCACCACTTCTGAAAGGCGGTTGTCCAGCCCCCGGCACCATTCCAGCAGATCCCCCGCATAAAAAGTGTATAGCGCGTCGTCTGTGGTCCATTGGGTGTCCATACCTTCCAGGTGGTCCGACAGTCCCCGCATGGTGAGTTGGGCCCGGAGAGCCGGACTGCAGAATACATGCTCAAACCGGCAGCCGGCATCGTATATTTTACCGGCCATGATCCGGCAGCTTCGTTTGCCCCGCTTGTTCAGAGGCCGGTCGATATCGGCCAGCCCCGGATCCGTCCAGCTGGATTTGGCATGGCGGATGAGATGAATGATTCTCATATCAGATACTCCCCGGCCGGCAGGCCTTTAATCACATGGTCCGTTTACCCCGTGGTATCAAAATTCCCATGTCCCTTCAAGGGGCAGCCACAAGGTCATGGTGTCGCGACACCAGAATTAATTTCTACAATTTTAGAAATATAGTTGACACATACACCCAACCTCCATATAATTTCGATGATATTAGAAATATAAGAGGAACATTATGATCGAACACATCACAGCCATCTTAAGTTTTATGGGAAACGCCTTCCTCCATATCTGGCCTTACCTGCTGGTGACCATTCCCATTGCCGTTGCGGTGAACATGTCCGGGGCGTCGGCATACATCAAACGGGCCTTTGATGCCGGTCCCGTCACTGCTGTTATCCTAGCCACCCTGGTGGGTGCATTCAGTCCCTTTTGCTCCTGCGGGGTGATCCCTGTGGTGGCCGCCCTGCTCATCGGGGGCGTTCCCCTGGCGCCGGTCATGTCTTTCTGGATCGCCTCCCCCTCTATGGATCCGGAGATTTTTTTCCTCAGTGTCGGGGTACTGGGATGGGATCTGGCGGTCTGGCGGCTGGCCGGCACGCTGGTGCTGAGCCTTGGTGCCGGCCTTATCACCCTTTCCCTGGTCCGGACCGGCCGTATTCCGACCAGGATACTTAAACGGTCCCTTGCGGAGGAATACCAGCCTGCTGCCCCGGTTATGATCCGGGCCGAGATGCCGGTTGATGACGGGGGTTGTTGTGGAACCGACGCACCTGAAACCTTTGCAAAAAGGCTGTCCCGGGCCTCCCTTGACGCCACCCTGATGGTGATAAAATTCATGGCCCTGGCCTTTTTTCTGGAAGCCCTGATCGTTCTGTACGTACCGGAGGAATGGGTAATCAGCGTCATGGGAAGACAGAATACCTGGGCGGTTTTGACCGCTGCCCTTCTCGGCGTTCCGGTGTATACCAGCAGTTTGAGTGCCATACCCATGGCCGGCGGTCTGCTGGCCCAGGGGATGAGCCCCGGTGCCGCCCTGGCCTTTCTCGTGGCCGGTCCCACAACGACGCTGCCGGCCATGGCCGCGGTATGGACCTTGGTCCACCCCCCGGTTTTTCTGCTTTATCTGGGCTTTGCCATGATCGGGGCGGTGCTGCTCGGTTACCTGAAGCTGATCTTCTCATAATCACCGAATCTCCGTATTCTTTCCTGATCTCATTTCATCTTTTTTTGGGTTGGAAACCCGATTTAGATTGCAAACCCGGGACCATGGGCGTAGAAGAAAGTCCATGGAAAGAAGAATGGAAAACCCATCCGTACACAGGGATAATACCGGTAAAAGTATCCTTTACCTGAGTATCGGGGTATTCATACTTACGATTCAGGACGTGATCATCAAGTGGATCAGCGGGAGCTATCCGGTGCAGGAAATCGTTCTGATCCGAAGCGTGATCGCCATGATTCCCATCCTGGCCATGGCAGGCCGTAAACACCGCTGGCACCTCCTGAAAACCCGGCGGGTGAAAGGACATATGCTCAGGGGGGTGTTCATGTTCAGTTCTTACCTGAGCTTTTATCTTTCCCTGACCGCCCTGCCCCTGGCCGTAACCGTCAGTCTGTTTTTCGCAAGTCCGGTATTTATTACGATGCTGTCCCCTTATCTGTTAGGCGACAAAGTGGGGATTGCCAGATGGATGGCTGTTTTTACAGCATTCGCAGGGGTTCTCGTCATGCTCAAGCCCGGTGCGGGAATGATTGATCCGGCAGCCCTGCTTGGGGTATTGTCCGCATTCTTTTATGCATTGGGTACCATAATGACCCGGCGGCTGGGAACCACCGAGGAAGGCATAACCCTTACATTTTACCTGACTTTGATGTATATCCTCTGTGCCCTTGTGTTCACGGGCCTGATCACCCGGGTTACCGCCTTTGGCGGAACCCATGCCAGTGCGGAATTTCTGTTCCGGGAGTGGCAATTGCCCACAACTTCAGATCTGCCTTTTTTCATGGGGATCGGCCTGATCTCGGCCACGGCCTTTTACCTGCTGTCCCAGGCCTACCGGATGGCGCCGCCGTCTAAGATTTCCCTGTTTGAATATATCGCCGTACCCTTAAGCGTACTCTGGGGATTTATATTATGGCAGGATGTGCTGACACCGGGCACCGTCATCGGCATGGTGATGATTATCGGCAGCGGTGTCTATATCTTTCGAAGGGAAAACCGATAAGATCCCATCTATTTTTCTATTTTACCGATTTTCAGAAGTGAACCGAACTCGTCCGCCGGTAAGGGTTTGCTGTAGTAATAGCCCTGCACCACATCACAGCCATGATCCTTTAAGAACTGAATATGCTG
>JAKSBB010000119.1 GCA_022361315.1 Desulfobacterales bacterium | reverse complement strand
CTGGCTGGAGGTGTTGGGCTCCGGGATGGTGCATCCCGCCGTATTTGAAAATGTAGGCTATGAGACGGATAAGTATACCGGATTTGCCTTTGGCGTGGGCATTGAACGAATGGCCATGCTCCAATACGGTATTGATGATATCAGAAAATATTTCGAAAACGATGTGCGTTTCTTAGGGCAGATTTAATATGAAAGTCAGTTTAAGCTGGTTACGCGACTATATTTCCGTTGACCTGGATCCCCAGGAGATGTCTGACAGGCTCACCATGGCCGGTCTTGAAGTGGATGCTGTTGAAAATCTTTACGACTACCTGGACAAGGTGGTTGTGGGGCGGGTGGAGGAAACCCGGCAGCACCCCAATGCAGACAAACTGACCTGCTGCGCGGTAAATACCGGCGCAGGAGAGCTTGCGCCCATCGTTTGCGGTGCGCCCAACGTCAGGGAGGGGATGCGGGTTGCCTGCGCCCTGCCCGGTGCGGTGCTGCCCGGTGATTTTAAAATCAAGAAAAGCAAACTCCGTGGTGAGCCTTCCAAGGGAATGCTCTGTTCTGCGGCCGAACTCCGCCTGGATGCGGATGCCGCCGGCATCATGGATCTGGATACGGATGCAGCTCCCGGAACTCCCCTGCAAGAGGCACTGAAGCTGAACGATGCCGTACTGGAAATTGACCTGACCCCAAACCGTCCGGACTGTCTGAGTCTCATCGGTGTGGCCAGGGAAACCGGTGCGTTCATTGAACCCCGGGCCAAGGTGACCATTCCTGAGGCGGAATTTCCTGCAGACCGGATGGCCCCCGAATCCATCCGTGATTTTGCCAGTGTGGAGATTAAAGATCCGGAGCTTTGCCCCAGATACACGGCCGGCATGCTCTTCGATGTGAAAGTCGGCCCCTCTCCCCATTGGTTGCAGGCACGGCTTGAGGCTGTCGGTCTGACGCCCATTAACAACGTGGTGGATATCACCAACTACGTGATGATGGAAACCGGACAGCCCCTCCATGCATTTGATTTCGATAATCTGGCCGGCGGCAAAATCGTTGTCCGGACGGCGGGCAGCGGTATCGAGTTTACCACCCTGGATTCCAAAACCCATAAAATGGAATCCGAAATGCTCATGATCTGCGACGGTGAACGGCCCGTGGCCATTGCCGGCGTCATGGGCGGTGAGAATTCGGAAATTTCCGTTACCACCACCCGGGTGCTGGTTGAAAGTGCCTACTTCAATCCTGTGTCTGTGCGCAGAACCGCCAAACGCACCGGTATCGGTACGGATGCCTCCCACCGGTTCGAACGCGGCGTCGACCCAGAAGGAACCCTGTATGCCATGAAACGGGCCGTTGCCCTGATGGCAGAACTCTGTGATGCAAAAATAGCCGACGGGGTCATCGATGAACATCCCATCAAGCCTGTTCCGGTGGAAATCGATCTCAAAACCGCCGCATTGAACGTGCGTCTGGGGACGGATTTTTCCGCCGATGAGATGAAAGACATGCTTGAGTCTGTGGAGTTCGGGGTTGAGAAGCTTGATGACGGCCATCTGAAAGTCGGTGTGCCCTCATTCCGTGTGGATGTGACCCGCCACGAAGATTTGTCCGAAGAGGTCGCCAGGCTCTGGGGATACAACAATATCGAGACCAGCTACCCGCCGGTACCTGCCCAGGGCAAGGTGCTGGCACCCCGGTTGATGCTGAGAAGCCGCATCCGCCAGGCCATGACCGGATTTTCTTTCTTCGAAGCCATCAACTACAACTTTATTCATGAAGAATCATGTGACCGGCTGGAGCTTTCTGAAGACGATGCCCGGCGGACTGTTGAAGAAATTCTGAACCCCATTTCAGACCAGATGTCAGTGCTGAGATCAACGCTTGTACCCGGACTGCTGGAAACCATGCGCCGGAATACCGCTCAGCAGATTGATACCCTGAAGATCTTTGAGGTGGGTAAGGTATTCTATGCCAACGGCAAAGGGGAGCAGCCCACTGAGGTTGAAATGGTCGGAGGGTTGATCACCGGCAACCGCAGCGATCAGTCCTGGTTCTCCAAGCCGGCACCCCTTGATTTCTTTGACCTGAAAGGTGTGGTTCAGGGGCTTCTGGAAGATCTGTTCATTACCGGCGTCAGCTATGAAAAAGTTGATGACGATACTTGTCCGTATTTTGAAACCGGGCACGCTGCCCGTGTTGTCTGCGACGGCAAGGTGGTCGGCAGCTTAGGTAAGATTGACGCTGGTGTCCTGAAAACGTACGGGCTTAAGCAGGATGCCTACGTGTTTGATTTGGACATGGCGCAGCTCCAGGCGGTCATGCCGGACGCCATTCAGGCGCAGCCGCTGCCCAAGTTTCCCGCGATTTCCAGGGATATGACCCTGATTGTGGATTCGGCTGTGGAAGTGGGTGCCATTCTGGAAAATATCCGGGAGTTTGCCAAAAAGCAGGCATTGATTGAAGACTATTTTCTGTTTGATGTGTTTGAAGGGGAAAATATCGGGGAGGGTAAAAAATCACTCTCTTTCAGGGTGGTGTACCGCTCTGCCAGTAAAACCCTGACGGAAAAAAATATCAAAAAGATTCATTCCGTTTTGTCCAGCCGAGTGCTGGATGCCTTCAATGCGAGCCTGCCGGGGTAGTCTCATTTTGTCCGGCCGAGTACTGGATACCTTCAACGCGAGTCTGCCGGGTTAGTCTGTTTTGTTGGGTGTCAGGGCTGTGTTGTAAGCCGGTCCTGGCACTGCAAATACCCCATTCCAATGGGGTGTTGACAAACAGAAGTAACATTGCTATATTGCGCTGCTGATGCGGGCATAACTCAGTTGGTAGAGTGCAAGCTTCCCAAGCTTGATGTCGCGAGTTCGAGCCTCGTTGCCCGCTCCATCTTTTTGGGTAAGGGTGGCAGATTTGTTCCATTTTATGGGGTGAAATATGATCTGAACCGACGGTTTGTGGTGATGATTTTGTTGAGAGTTGTACTAGGAACGGGCATCTGCCCGTTTTTGTATTTGTGGAAGAAAGTTTATAAGGTTGCAGGCAGGTATGGATTTTATCAGGCAAAAAGAATACGGCAGGCTGGTACAGCAGGTTAAGGATGTGGCTGATCCTTTGTTTGCCGCTGAGAAGTTCGAGTTGGTCCATATTGAATGTGTCACCAGCAACCGGGATAAAATTGTTCGGCTTTACATGGACAAACCCGGTGGGGTCACCCTGGATGATTGTGTGATGATCAGCCGCCAGCTTGGGGATTTGATCGACGTACACATTGAGAACATCGGGCGGTATCGCCTGGAGGTGTCATCCCCCGGTTTTAACCGTCCCCTGAGCAGGAAAGAAGATTTTATACGGTTTACGGGGGAACGGGTGAAAATCGAAACCCATGAGCCGATCAACGGCCAGAAAAAGTTCACCGGGATTCTTGAGAAGACAAACGATGATTCTGTTGTAATTGCAGTTGATGGTAATCAGGTTGAAATAGCCGGCTTTATGATCAGCAAAGCAATGCTTGCAGGTCAGTAAATTGGGAGAACGCTTAACATGTTTATCACAGATATAAAAAGGGTAATCGACCAGGTAAGCCGTGAAAAGGGCATTGATGCAGAGATTCTGATCAATACCCTGAAAGAGGCAATCGTTTCGGCTGCCAGGAAAAAAATCGGGCCCAGGGCTGATATCGAAGTCTATTATGATGAAAAAAGCGATGATGTTGAGGTTTTCCATTTTAAAGAAGTGGTTGAGGAAGTCGAGTACCCTGACAGTGAACTGACCATTGATGAAGGACTTGAGTATGATCCCGAATGTGAGATTGGTGATTCTTTAGGTATCCGCATTGATACCGAAGAGTTCGGCAGAATTGCCGCCCAGTCAGCAAAACAGGTCATTATCCAGAAGATGCGTGAGGCCGAGCGCAATGCGGTATACGAAAACTTTATCCACAAAAAAGGCAAGATTATCAACGGTATTGTCCAGCGGTTCGATCGCGGAAGTATTGTCGTTAACCTGGGACAAGCAGAAGCCGTGCTGCGGCCCCGGGAGCAGATGCCCAAGGAAAATTACAAACGGGGGGACCGGATCAGAGCCTACGTGGTGGATGTTCTGGAAGAGTCCAAAGGGGCTCAGATTCTCCTGTCCAGAACCCATCCGGAATTTCTGGTGGAGTTGTTCAAAACCGAGGTGCCCGAAGTGGCCGAAGGCATTGTTTCTATCCGGGGGGCTGCCCGTGTACCCGGAATCCGGGCCAAAATTGCCGTCTCCTCCATTGATTCCGATGTGGATCCCGTTGGCGCCTGTGTCGGCATGAAGGGCAACCGGGTTCAGAACATCGTTCAGGAACTCCGGGGTGAGAAGATTGATATTGTACAGTGGAGCCCGGACATTGCCCGGTTTGTGTGTAATGCGCTGTCACCGGCAGAGATCGCCAGGGTAATCATTGACGAGGACAACCAGTCCATGGAAGTGATTGTCAACGATGAATATCTTTCCATTGCCATCGGTAAAGGCGGGCAGAACGTATCCCTTGCCTGTGAAATCACCGGGTGGCACCTGGAAGTGACCAGCGAAGAAGATTACAGCCGTGAAGTGAAGGAAGGCTACGACAGTCTGATGAAGCTTTCCAACGTCGGTCTGCCCATGGCGGAGGTGCTGTTCAAGGCCGGATATGCGTCTTTGCTGGATATAATGGATGCCATGGCCGAAGATGTGGCTGCCGTGATGAACATCAGTGTTGAAGATGCCATTGCCACCATTGAAGAGGCTGTCTATATCCTGGAAGAAGAACAACGGTTGATTCAGCAGGCTGCCGCAGAGGAAGCTGCCGCTCTGGATGCGGCACGGGCTGCGGAAAATGAAGCCGATGGTATGATGGAAGATCAGAGTGACGCCCAGGAAGATACGGATCCCGGCGGGATTGCGGAATAGGTTGCATCGATCAGGGTGACGGACGAAGGATTGGATTTTAAATAAAGAGGATTTACTGGGGGCGACGAATGGCGAAGGTCAGAGTATATGAGTTGGCTAAAGATTTGAACATGACAAATAAGCAGCTTCTCAACAAGATGAAAGAACTGAAAATCGAAGTTAAAAGCCACATGAGTTCTCTGGAAGACAGCACTGTAGCCGCGATCAAAAGAGAGATGTTTGGTAAGAAAAAGCAGAAGAGTGTAAAGGTGCGTCCATCCGTTATCCGCCGCCGTAAAGCCAAACCCGATCTCGATGACCAGACACCCGATGTGGAAGATGAGGCAGGGATTGATGAGGGGGAAGATGCGGTTGAGGAAACCGAGGCCCCTGCTGCTGTCGTCCGGCGCCGTGCTGCCGCCCCGGTAGAAGAAACGCCGGAAGAAGACCCTGCCCCCGCCGCTCCTGAGGCAGAGGCTGAAGCGGAAGAAGAAAAGGCCGCAGTGGTCAAAAAACGGCCGGCCAGAAAAGTGGCGGACAAAACCGCAGAACCGGCCAAAATTATCCGCCCGGTGGCCACCGAACCCCCGAAACCCGAACCCGAACCGGAGCCAGAGGTTGAAGCCACACCCCAGCCCGAGGAAGAAGCCCCGGTTACCGAGGATAAAAAGGACCCAGAAACCGTGGACACAGATGCTGTAGCAACAGCTGTGGAGGATGCGCCTGAACAGGACGCCCCCGTTCAGCCTGTTGATGCTGACACCCCTGCAGCCGAGGAAAAGGCTGCCCCGGAGGAAACACCTGCCGCAGAAGCGCCTGCCGAAGCTGAGGATGCCCCCGCTGTTAAAGAAGAGGATAAGGCCCAGGCCAAAAAGAAAAAGAAAAAGAAAAAATCCTCGACTCCGGCCAAAATTGTACGCGTAGCCGATCCGGCGGTTCTGGAAAACATCCGGCGGATGAAACAACCCGCTGAAGACCGGTCCCAGGGTGGCCGTGGTGATGCACCGGCACGGCAGAACCGGCCAAACCGGCCCAGCCGTCCTGCGGCAGGACCGGGGCCGAACGTACCTGTCCAGGATATGATGATGCCGCCGCAGCCCGGCGCCGATCCCCGCAAAAAAGGGTGGGGTGGGGCTGACCAGCCCGGAAAGAGAAAACGGCGTAAGAAAAAGTCCGTGGTGGAAGGAAACGATCTGTACAGAAACCGGGGCCGTAAAAAGAAGGGCAGAAAGGATGTCCGGGGTAAGAAGGGCGCCTTCCAGAAGACCCAGATTACAACGCCCAAGGCCATTAAACGCCGTATTAAAATTGATGAGGCCATTGAGCTGTCAGAACTTGCCAAACGTATGGGTATCAAGGCCAACGAGATGATCGTAAAGTTGATGGGCATGGGGGTTATGGCCACCGTGAACCAGACCATCGATTTCGACACGGCATCTCTGGTGGCGGCTGAGTTTGATTTTGAAGTGGAAAAGGCAAGTTTTGAAGAAGAAGCCCTCCTGGGTGCTGTTGAAACGGAAGTCGAAGATGACGGCAACATGGAAGAGTGTCCGCCGGTAGTTACCATCATGGGCCACGTTGACCATGGTAAAACCTCTCTGCTGGACGTGATCCGGGAATCCAAGATCACCAGCGGGGAAGCCGGTGGTATTACCCAGCACATCGGTGCCTATAATGTCGAAACCGCTGCCGGCGGACGAATTACCTTTCTGGATACACCGGGCCATGCCGCCTTTACCGCCATGCGGTCCAGGGGCGCCAGGGTCACGGACATCGTAATCCTCGTTGTGGCGGCGGACGACGGTGTTATGCCCCAGACGATTGAGGCCATCAACCATGCCAAGGCCGCAGACGTACCTGTTGTGGTTGCGGTCAACAAAATGGACAAGGCCGGTGCGGATCCCGACCGGATCATGCGTGAGCTTTCCGAACATGACCTGCTGGCCGAAGATTGGGGTGGTAGCGTTATCTTTGTAAAAGTATCGGCCAAAACCGGTGAAGGCATCGACGATCTACTTGAGATGGTGCTTCTCCAGGCCGAGGTCCTTGAACTCCGGGCCAATCCGGACCGCAAGGCCACAGGCTATGTGGTTGAGTCCCGTCTGGACACCGGCCGCGGTTCCGTTGCCACCGTTCTGGTAAAACAGGGAACGCTGAAAGACGGCGATCCCATTGTCTGTGGCCTCCATTCCGGCCGTATCCGTGCCATGATCGACGATACCGGCAGCCGCATTGAGTCTGCCGGCCCGAGTATGCCTGTGGAGATCGTCGGTATGACCGGTGTACCCGATGCCGGTGATGAATTCATCGCCGTGGCTTCCGACAAGGATGCCAAGCAGATTGCCGGGCACCGTATGCAGAAGCAGCGCGCCAAGGAACTGGCTAAAAAGAGCCGGGCCAACCTCGAGAAGATGTTTGAAAACCTGGGCTCTGCGGAAATCAAGGAACTCAAACTTATTGTCAAGGCGGACGTTCAGGGGTCCATCGAAGCCCTTAACGATTCCCTTAAAGACCTGGCCAAGGAAGAGGTGGATGTCAAAATCGTCCACTCCGGTGCCGGTACCATTAACGAGTCCGACGTGGCCCTGGCCGGTGTTTCCGATGCCATTATCATCGGGTTTAACGTGCGGCCTTCTCCCCAGATCCGCAAGCTGGCCAAGGATGAAAATGTGGATATGCGCTTCTATGATATCATCTATGACGTGATCAACGAT
>JAKSBB010000650.1 GCA_022361315.1 Desulfobacterales bacterium | reverse complement strand
TCCGCCACCCGGCCGCCAAAGGCAATGGCCAGTTCGCTTTCAAGCTGATCCTTGTACTTGAAATCCCCTTCTTCGGGCAGGAACCAGGTCACGCCGGCAGCCCGTCCCCGGGGAATGATGGTGATCTTGTTCACGGCGTCGGTACCGGGCAGGAACCGGGCCACCAGGGCATGGCCGCCCTCGTGATAGGCCGTGGTTTTCTTTTCCTCTTCCTTGAGGACTTTGGATTTGCGTTCAAGACCCATGTAAACCTTGTCCTTGGAGTCTTCAAAGTCCCGCATGGTCAGCTTTTCATGGTTTCTCTTGGCCGCCAGAAGGGCAGCTTCGTTCACCAGGTTTTCAAGGTCGGCTCCGGAAAATCCAGGGGTACCCTTGGCCAGGGTCTTGGGATCCACGTCATCGGCCAGGGGGCTTTTTTTCATGTGCACCCGGAGGATGCCTTCACGCCCCTTGATGTCCGGCATATCCACAACCACCTGGCGGTCGAAACGGCCGGGTCTGAGCAGGGCCGGATCAAGCACATCCGCCCGGTTGGTGGCTGCCATCAGGATAACCCCTTCGTTGGATTCAAACCCGTCCATCTCCACCAGGAGCTGGTTCAGGGTCTGTTCCCGTTCGTCATGACCGCCGCCGAGACCTGCGCCGCGCTGTCTGCCCACCGCGTCGATCTCATCGATAAAGATGATACAGGGTGCGTTTTTCTTGCCCTGGGCAAAAAGATCCCTGACACGGGAGGCACCCACGCCAACGAACATTTCCACAAAGTCGGAGCCTGAAATGGTAAAGAAGGGCACACCGGCTTCCCCGGCCACAGCCCTGGACAACAGGGTCTTACCGGTACCGGGATTGCCCACCAGCAGCACCCCTTTGGGGATTCTGCCACCCAGGCGGGTATATTTATTGGGGTTTTTCAGGAAATCCACGACTTCGGCCAGTTCTTCCTTGGCCTCGTCAATGCCCTGGACATTGGCAAAGGTGACTTTTTCACCCTTGTCGTCCATGAGCCGTGCCCGGCGTTTCCCGAAAGAGAGGGCTTTGCCGCCGCCCCCGCCCCCCTGCATCTGGCGCATGAAGAATATCCACACCCCGATGAGGACTATCATGGGCAACCATGATACGACGATGGACATAAACCAGGATGATTCCGCCGGGGGTTTGGCCTTGATGGAGACGCCGTTGGCCCGGAGCATGGGGATGAGTTCCCCGTCATCCGGGGCAAAACTTCTGAGCCGCTGGCCGCTGCCGTCCGTGATATAGAGATCCTGGCCCTGAATCACGACGTTCTGAACGCGGCCGCTCTCCACAAGGGACAGAAATTCGGT
>JAKSBB010000250.1 GCA_022361315.1 Desulfobacterales bacterium | reverse complement strand
CGGTGGCGGAGCACCTGTTTTTTGATCAGGGGTTTGCCAAATACGACGCGGCCCTTAAGGTATTCGACGGTTTCCTTGATCACCTCCTGGATCATGACATAGGACAGGGGCAGAACGGCGAACCGTTCGTGCTGGAACTGCTGCATCTGCTGGATAAATCCCTCCCCTTCCACACCGATAAGGTTTTCTGCGGGAATCTTTACATTGTCGAAGTAGAGTTCAGCCGTGTCGGAACTTCGCATGCCCAGCTTGTCCAGTTTCTTTGAAACGGAAAACCCCTTGATATCCGTGGGCACCACAAAGAGGCTGAAGCTGTGGTAACCGGGTTCGTCGGAGGTCCGGGCCAGCAGGGTGAGAAAATCCGCCTGCAGTCCGTTGGTGATATAGGTTTTGGAGCCGTTGAGGATGTAGTGATCCCCCTCTTTTCTGGCAAAGGATTTCAGGGCTGCCACATCGGATCCGGCATCGGGTTCGGTCACGGCGATGGCCGCCACCATATCCCCCCGCAGGGCCGGTTTAAGGTAAGTCTCCTTGATGTATTCGGAACCGAACTGCTCAAGGGCCGGTGTGGCCATATTGGACTGCACGGCAATGGCCATGGGAATCCCGCCGCAATGAATCCGGGCGCATTCCTCCAGAACAATGGTTTCGTACCAATAGTCCAGCCCTTCTCCCCCGTACTTCTCGTCAAAACGGATGCCTAAGAACCCCAGTTCCCCCATTTTTTTGAAAATGTCGTGAAGCGGGGTAAAGCCTTCCTCTTCCCACTGGTCCACGTGGGGATTGATTTCCTTGTTCACAAAATCCCGGACCGCCTTGCGGACCAGGCCGTGCTCTTTGTTAAAATAGATCTCGCTTCCCATGGCACATCCTTCGTTTTATATTCTGTGTTTAATTTATCTTATACTATGGACACCGGTACGGCGATGACTTTTGCCCGGAGGTATTCCCCCAGTGTCTTGGCCTGGGGATCACTGCGCATGGAGGCAGCCACCCCGTGCCCCAGCAGGCCGCGGATGTAGAAATTGACGGCCAGCAGGTTGGGCAGCTCGTACCGTTCTATCTCGAATTTTCCCAGGTCCGGCAGCAGTAGTTTGAGACGATCTGCGGTCAGCCATGATCTCAGGTAGGCATAGGCGGTTTCGTTCTTTGCCCAGACCCCGAGGTTGGCGTTGCCCCCCTTGTCTCCGGAGCGGGTGGCAAAAAGGCGTCCCAACGGCATCTCCCGGGTATCGGCGTCATCAGCTTCGAAGCAGGGCTGATCATTGACTCCCACCTGCGGTTCTACCGGTTGCCTGGCTGCCGCAAGGGCAATTTCCGGACACTGGGGTACCTCAATTGTTTCTCCGTCCATATGCACGACCTGCGTTATCCTGCCGCTGTCCACCAGCGTCGGCCAGTGTCGGATGGCGGGCGTGCCGCCGGAAGGTGGTCCGGTCAGGGTAAATCCCGGAATGGAGGAAAGGGCCAGTTCAACCACTTTGGCGGAGAACAGTTTGCCCGCCTTTTTAGCATCCGGGTCCATGACGGAGATGCGCAGCATGGCAAAGGCCAGATCGTTGTGATCCGGATTTTCCCTGTCCGAACGAATTAGCTGGACATCCGACTCGGCAAAGGTATCCCTGCCGCCAAGGCTGTCAAAGAGCATCTCCTCAACGATGGCT
>JAKSBB010001212.1 GCA_022361315.1 Desulfobacterales bacterium | reverse complement strand
GTGATCAAAAACCCGCTGCTCTGGACCAGCCAGGACGGATTGATATGCTCCACCGGAATCTTCCCTGTCATCAGCTCGAAAAAATTGGGATAATCCAGTATCCTGACCCCCATGAGCTTACAGGTCACCAGACGTTCCGCCGCCAGATTCCCCCGCCGCTCCGTGAGGGCGATGATAATGGCCCTGGCATTTGTCTCCCTTGCGATTTCAACGATATCACTGATCTCCCCGAGGATCTTGCCCTTATCCACGGAGACCGGATCCATAGGGGTTTTTATGTAACCCGCCAGCTCATACTTCCCCGGGGACTCCAGAACCAGGTTCTCCACATTGATGGCTGTGGCACCGGTGCCGATGACAATCACCCGTTCTGCAAACACCCGGGCATTGTTCGTCTTGTGGAATCCCCACTGCCACCCGTTCTGACAGAGAAAGAACACCAGACTCACCGTCAGCACTTCCGGAAATGCGCCCAGACGCTCTCCGGGAAGCACCAGGATAAATATCAGGGTGAACACCAGGGCCAGAACGGAACGGATCAATCTTTCCTTCAGGCTCCAGCGTTCAGGCAGATAGACTTCACACAAAAAGGAAAAGAGAAGTATCAGGGGAATGAAATACAGGCCCCACAAAGGCATGGCCCCCGGAGAAACGCCGGTGACCAGAAAAACCGTCAGAAGACCGGCAACAAAATCCCCTGCCAGAAGAATAATTTTATGCCTCACCAGGCTGCCTTTTGCTAGAAGTCCCAAAGTAACGCCCACGCAATGGTTGAAGGTTAAGGGGTATGCTCTGGTTTTATAGACAACCCGGAAGCATGTCAAGTAAGGATATCTTGTGGATACAGGAAAGCAAAGAAGATACGCCCGGCAGCCACGACCTTACCGGGAACCTGAGAGAATCATCAATCGGTGATGCTAATGTTCCCTGTGAAAAAATGATTTCAGACGGTGGGTCAAGCCGATTTCAAAACAGGTTTTGGGACTCAGTCCCTCCAGTGCCGGCGCACGGGTTTCAAACCACTCCCTGAAATTGTCCCCGTAAAAATAGGAGATGGGCTTGGCCAGAATCAGGTCCCCGTTGACCATATCCAGGACCTCTTCCTTTTTTGAAAATGTCTGCCAGCTCTTGTCAAAAATCCTTGAAAATTGTTCAAAGGCAATATCGCCAAGATAAAAATCTTCCAACGGCATGAGAACCTTCCATCATCATCGGGTTGAACCGAACCTATAACCGGGTAAGATTTTCCCCCCGGCATTGACAACTACGAATGAAACGCTACGAATAATAAAAAGACACAAATCTCATATCTTAATTTCAACGCCTTGTAAACCCCTAAAATCAGTAGAACGGTCACCCCCAGATTCGTCACCTTATAATGTTGCAGCGCTTAGGTTTGGAAGCTGGCCAGAATTAAGAAAACCTATCGATTTCCGACGTTGTATCCCGATACCCGGCAGCAGCGGCGCAAGGGATCGTCGCTAAACCTCCGGCAGCCCTCCCTGGCTGCCTACGGAGCGACTCCGAGCAACTCTTTCTATCCCTGACGAGATTGCTCTCCGACGCCACGCCGACCCTCACCCCACCGCTGCCTGGCCCTCCTGGTTTGCCAATATATTGTATGCCTCATGTGTCTGTTTTATCCGGTATTAACGTGACACTTGATTTTCTGAGTAAATAATGATTACCTCCAGCAATCTTTTATTTGCTTTGAAACATTAAAACCTAAAACGCTTCTAAAAATATCTTTGTAAAGTACTCACATGAAAAGATTCCGAGTAGTTTTAAACGGCCAGAACTTCGATATGGGCAATGGCAATGTGTTGGGGTTTATTACGACCCGTTGGGTTAAAGCTATAAATTCCAAATTGGCGGAACAAGTTGCTGTTCAGCTTATTCAGGAAGATGAGTCGATACAAAGTAATATTCACAACGCTGTTGACGATCCCCCTATGATCTACGTCGAAAACATGATCGAAGTAGGCTGGTTTGAATTTTTCACAAAAAGCCCTGGTAGTGGCTACACTTTTTATAAAGATGAAAAAGATTAGATGTGAACCGCTTTCTCGTTGCACAAATACCCCCTTTTCCAGAATCATCTTAATGCCCTGTTAAGTTGTGCCTTACCATGGT
>JAKSBB010000721.1 GCA_022361315.1 Desulfobacterales bacterium | reverse complement strand
TATTGGCGGACCCTGACCACCGGCAAAAGTTTCGGTATCCCCCACGATACATACGGCCTGCTGGAGAACGGGGATGTATTCGGCCTGACTGCCCATGATCCGGAAACCACAGAACTTACCGTCAACGGTGAATCAAAAGTGGTAACCGGTGATATGGACGAAATATGGCAGAAAATCGGCGGGCGCATCGAAGTTTCCGGAATGACCACCACATCGGTCATGGGCGCGTTCAGGGCCATGATCTCCCATTATGATGCCCGGGAAGAGGACCTGAACCTCATGATGACCGGTGGCCCCGACGGTGATCTGGGAGCCAATGAAATCCAGTGTTATAAAGGGAAAATCTGCCTGATCATCGACGGGGGATCCATCCTCTTTGATCCGGACGGCCTGGACAAGGAAGCCCTGATGAAAATCGGCTTCATGCGCCATACATCCCCCCGGATCAACTCCCTGGGCTACCCGGTTGAAAAACTGGGAAAAAACGGATTCCAGGTCCCCCTAAGGGCCAAAAACATTACCCTGCCCGATGGCAGATTCATCGAAGACGGTGCCATCTTCCACAGGCAATTTATTACAGACCCGGCCAACCGCAAATATATTAAACAGGCAGATATCCGGGCCTTTATCCCCTGCGGCGGATTCAAGGATACGGTGAACCGGTCCAACGTCCGGGAATTTACAGAGAACTTCAATGAACTACGGTTTATTGTGGAAGGGGCCAATGTATTCTTTGATGACGCTGCCCGCCGGCACATAGCCGCATCCACACCCATTAAACAGATCAAAGACAGCACTGCCAACAAAGGCGGGGTGTTTTCATCTGCCGTTGCCGAAGTACTTACCGCCTTTCTTTTCAACGACGCGTATGAGAAACGGCTTCTTGAGGATATGGCCACAAGATGGGAACTGATCCGGGGTATCATGGAACTGGTGTCAACCTATGCCGCCGCCGAAACCGATATGCTGCTCCGCATCCATGAAGCGGCACCGCAAACCCCATTGTTCATGCTTTCGGTACAAACCAGTGAGCAAATATTTTCTTTCATGAACCTCGTATCAGCCCACCTTGAATCGGTCGCAGCAGACGAGGATTTGCTCTGGGAAGTGCTTAAAAGTTATATACCCCGGGGGCTTGTCAAAACCCTTGGCAAAGAAGCCATCCTCCTGACCCTGAACACGGAAAAACTAGTGGCTTACAGGAACGCCATCATTACCAAAAAAATGGCCTCCCTGGCCTTTTATGCCCACGGCACCGCGTGGAAATCCTATACAGCTGAGGCCGAGAAGGACTTTATGGGGAGCATGAAGGCATTGTTCACAACCGACTGACCCCTGTTATCTTTTATACCGTCCCGGCCCGTGGATTGAATGCGGCCGGGGCGTTTCGACTATCCCCCCCAAAAGCAAAGGGGGCCGGACCTGATCAGGTCCGGCCCCCTTCTGGGATGGCAAATCGCCGGGGCGATTACCCTTTGGTCCGGGTATTATCCGGATCCAGAGGATTCTTAATATGCAGTTCAGCCGCTTTGAGTTCACCGGCAACCTCGATGGCATAGGTGCCGGCCTTAATCCAGGCCACGTCCAGGGGCGCATCTTCCCGGGAGATATATCCCATGCACACCGGGCAGTCCAGGCTGTGCCCGTAAGCTGCAGAAGTGGTTTCCCCGGTATAAACCCCGTCACGGTAAATGGGTTCGGCACCGTAAAGCCGGGCTTCCCGGTCTTTGAGGGTGAACATCACCAGTCTCTGACGAATCCCCTCTTCTTTCTGTTTTAGCAGGGCATCTTTTCCGATAAACGGTCCTTTGTTCCAGT
>JAKSBB010001217.1 GCA_022361315.1 Desulfobacterales bacterium | reverse complement strand
TGCTATACTATACCTTTGTCTCACGCTGACGGGGTGTTCCGTGGTTCAGGCCACCTCTGGCCCTGAAGCCAAAGATTTTTCTGTTCTGGAACGGGGAACGGAACGTTATGTTGTTCTTGCAGAACTGGGGAAACCCATTCTGACGGAAACGGATGCCAATGGCGCAAAATATGACCTTTTTAAGTTTATGCAGGGACAGCATGGCGCAGTAAAAGCCGGTAAGGCTGTTATATATGGTACGGCGGCGCTCTTCACCCTTGGATTTTCGGAATTGATTACAAGTCCGATAGAGGGAGCGGCAGGTAGAGGCGCAGAAATAAAACTGCGGGTTTTATACGATGCCAATGATCTGGTGGATAAACTGAATATATTGCAAGATGATCGGTGGGTTCCCATTCAAAATATTAAACCTACACATTAACCACCCGTTTTTATGAGGCGAAGAACTGTTTTCCCTGCCATGGGCGTGACGGCGAGCCTGGTGTGCTGTTCCTGACGGGTTTTTATTCTACAGCCACACAGCCCAGTCACCGTATTCGAATGTCCCGCTGCCATGATGCAACTTGCCATCCGCCCTCAATTGTCTAAAAGCATCACGCATTCGGATTAAAATTTCCGCCTTAATATCTAACGAATGATGCCCGGGAAACACCTTTGACACCGGCAGGGCTGAGACCTTTTCCAGTGATTCAAGATATGCTTCGGGATCTGTGGATGGAAAATAGGCAAACAGCGTATCCTTATAAACCAGGTCGCCGGTAAAAAGGTAGCCCCGTTCCTTTTCCCAGAAGCACATATGCCCCGGTGAATGGCCGGGCGTATGAAGGAACAGAATAGAGCGCCCTCCAATATCAATAACTTCATCGCCCTTCAGTACTTTTGTCGGATTCCCCTGGAAAAACTCATAGGTATTCACATCATACCCCTCAGGCAAATCACACCGGTCAACGACCATCTCTTTGATCTGTTCTATTGTCAGAGGGAATTCTCCATTGAGCCAATTCAGTTCATAATCATGGGCATAAAAGTCCGGGAAATATCTATGACCACCGATATGATCCCAGTGGATATGGGTGGCTATGGCAATCACTGGTTTGTCCGTCAGTTTCTTAACCTGCTCATGGATATCGCAAATGCCTAGGCCTGTATCAATCAACAGGCTGTATTCCGAGCCATTCAAAAGATAGCTATGCGCTTCCTCCCAATGGCGGTACTCACTGATGATATGGGTTGCCGCATCGATTTGATCTATTGTGAACCAGTTATCCATAAAACGCCCTATTCACATATTCCTTGAAATGAAAAAGTTAAGCATAATTCGGTTCGGATTATTATAATGAGTCAACAACCCGGGCGAACCAGGCAGCCGGATGCGGGAAGGCCCGGAGTGGCGGGATGTAACGAAGGATATCCCGGCCTTAGCAGACACAAGCCGCCAAAAGAATCAGCAGAACAGCTCCGTAAGCATCACAATAAGAAAGGTACCGATGGTGCCGTTAACCGCCTCAATGGCCAGCATATTCCTCGGATAATCGGTCTGTATCCACATGTTCCAGAACCTGGGATACACCCGGATAGCGGCAAAAGCCAAGCCAATCCCCAAAACAGAAGCCATGCCGGAAGCATCCGGCCTCAACCAGAGATAAGCGGTAACCAGGATAATCACCTCCACCTGGGTACCAAAGAACTGGGTAATAAGGTAACGGGGTTTGGAAGGCCAGCGCCGCACCCCGTTGCCGCCTTTCTGGGCGGCCATGTAGATTCTGTCCACAAAGGGATTGCCGTAAAGCGCCCCCATGACGGCAAAATGGATAATGCCCACCGGGATACTCCAGAGAATCGCGTCGG
>JAKSBB010000947.1 GCA_022361315.1 Desulfobacterales bacterium | reverse complement strand
CGACTGGATGGCAATTTCTGCGGTCTCGATATCCCTGATTTCTCCGATCAGGATGACATCCGGGTCCTGCCGGACAATGGAGCGAAGGCCCCTGGCAAATGTTACCCCGGTTTTCTGGTTCACCTGGATCTGCCCGATACCTTCCAGGTTATACTCCACCGGATCTTCAATGGTGATAATACTCTTTTCCGGTGCGTTGATCTCCGACAGGCCGGCATAAAGCGTAGTGGTTTTCCCGGAGCCGGTGGGCCCGGTAACCAGGACAATACCGTGGGTTTGGCGAATGATGGTATACAGGCGGTCCAGGGTTTCGGGCCGCATGCCGAATTCGGACAATGCCAGGAAATAACCGGATTTGTTGAGCAGCCGCATGACCAGGCGCTCCCCGAATCCCGTGGGCACGGTGGAAATCCGCAGGTCGATCTCCTGGTCCCCGATGCGGACCTGGGCCCGGCCGTCCTGGGGCACCCGCTTTTCAGCGATGTTCATCCCTGCCATAACCTTTACCCGGGACACCAGGGCAGACTGCACCCCTTTGGGTGGGGTAAGCATCTCGTAGAGGATACCGTCGATACGGTACCGGACCTGAAGGCTGTCCTGAAAGGGTTCGATATGGATATCGCTGGCCCCGGCCTTCACCGCCCGGGAAATCATGTGGTTCACCAGGCGGATCACCGGGGCATCGGAGGTGTCGTCCAGAAGATCTGCGGTTTCGCTGATATCGTCGAGATTCAGGAAGGCTTCTTCCCCCTCCATATCTTCCACCAGTTGCCGGGTCTGGTCCTGGGAACGTTCATATACCGAGTTGACGGCGGACAGGATATCCTGGCGCAGAGCAAGTACCCGGATATAGTCGGCCATTTTCAGGCGGGCGGCCAGGTCATCGGCAGGCCCCGGATCACTTGGATCGTTCACCGCAATAAAACAGCTGTCCTCGGTGAGGACGGGCAGAATGCAGCAACGTTTGAGAAACTGCCGGGACACCTTTCCGGCCCAGTCCTCTACCCCCGCCGATACGCTTAAGGAAGCCCCTTCGGCCACCTCCATTTCAAAGATATCTCCCAGGGCTTTCAGCATGACGGATTCCGGCACCAGGCGGGTTTTAACCGCAGCCTCTGTCAGGCCGGCACCGTCCCGTTCCTTCGCCAGGGCCGCGGCCAGCCGTTCACGGTCCGCCGGATCCAGAGGAATGAGACCTGCGATGGTATCAATCAGCCGGTTGAGCATGGGACACCGACGCCTTATCTTGCGCTGTATTATCAGCCGGGGGGGCCGGCTCATCTACTTCCGGCTTATTTTCTGCCGGGGGCTCCGGTTCTCCCTTGCCGGACAGCTTGTCCTCTATTCTTTCCACCTTTTCATAAAGGGTGATCTCTTCTCTTTTGACACTGGTATCGATCTCTGTTTTCTTTTTGTTGTAGAGTGCGCTGGCCTCCTCAGGACTCCGGACTACTCTGGGGGTAATGAATACGTAAAGGTTGGTCCGCTCTTCCCCCTCGTTCACATTCTTGAATGCCCATCCCAGACCCGGCACGCCTCCCAGACAGGGGGTCTGGTCCTGGGCCTTGGTGATGCTTTCATCGATCAGGCCCCCGATCACCACGGAATGGGAATCCTGAACAATAATCGTGGTTTCCACCTTCCGCTTGAGGGTGGTGGGACGGTCATCATTCACGGTACTTACGGAATCCAGCTTGCTGAGTTCCTGATAAACGTCGAGCCGTACCAGCTTGCCCTTGGAGATCTGGGGGGTGATTTTCAAAGTAATGCCAACGTCCTTATACTCAAAGGAGCTGTAGGTTTCCGAAGCGGATTCCGCCGCAGAACGGGTCTGGTAAGGGACGTTCTTACCCACGTAGATCTCGGCCTCCTCATTTTCCGTGGTCAGCAATTGGGGGGTGGACAGAATATGTACGTCTTCATCCCCCTTGAAGGCTGCCACCACCGCCTGGATATTCGGGAAGGTCACCCCGCCGACGGTAAAGCTTTCTCCCAGAACACCCACGGAAAACCCCTTGGGCAGGGAACCGCCGCTGACGGTGCCTGAATTTGCAAACCCGCTGTCACCGGAGGCACCGAATCCCCCGAAAATCGCTTTGGAACCGCCGTCAACCGCCTCGGATGTCCGCCATTCCGTGCCAACGTTCAGGCTCCGGGTGATGTTCACCTCCATGATCAGGCATTCGATATAAACCATGGCCCTGGGGATATCCAGCTTCCGGATCACGTCCTCAAGCACAGGG
>JAKSBB010001118.1 GCA_022361315.1 Desulfobacterales bacterium | reverse complement strand
TTGCCGTTCTCGTTGATGTTTACGAATTTGAAGCCATGCAGGAAAAAATCGAACTTTTATCTGACGTTCGCTCTTCCATAACCCAGCTTGAAAAAGGAGAAGGGATATCTCATGCTGAGGATAAGAATACACTACTCAGCCGAATTTCAGGTTCCCCCCCCGGCCAGATAAACCGGCTACTTCTCCTCAAGAATCATAACCACAGTGGAAGGGGCAATCCGGGCCACCTGAATCCGCTCGTTGGGCAGGTTCAGATCCGCAGCGGACACGGTAAATATGCCCTGCCCGGGGCCGGCTTTAGACAGATCCACAGAGGCGCTGACGTTCCTCGGATTTAATGCACTGATATCTTTTCGCAGCCCCCGGCAGGTAATGGTAAGGCGGGGATCTTCAGGGGCGGCCACCGTAAGGCCGGCCGAAAGGTTCCGGACGTCCAGGGGGATATCCAGGGTTTTCTCCAGATCCTGCTGGCCGGCAAAGGCCAGCCAGATCACAAAGACCATGGAGAAGACCAGAAGTTTGGGGCGGAACCTGCGGGTGGTCCAGCCCAGCAAAATAGTTTTTATATCCACGTGTTCGTCACGGGGATCCCGGGTCAGGTCTTTCAGGGCATGGGTGAGGTCCTCAGGCGTCTTAACCTCCTCCACTTCGCCCCCATTGATCAATGAAACGGTGCCACTCTCCTCAGAGACCACCAGGACGCCGGCGTCGCATTTTTCCGTCAGCCCCAGAGCGGCACGGTGACGGGTGCCCCAGTGCCGCGGCAGGTCATCCCGGGTGGACAAAGGCAGAAAGCAGGAGGCGGAAGCCACCTTGCCGTTGGCCACCAGCATGGCGCCGTCGTGGAGGGGTGAGCCTTTTTCAAAGACTGCAGACAAAATCTCCGGCTGGGGATCGGATCTCAGATCAATCCCCCGGGTGATATGATCGTCCACCAGGCTTTTTCTCTGGAAGACCACCAGAACGCCGGTGCGCCTTTTCGCGGCCTGGAAAATCCAACCGGAAAAACTTTCTATCCAGCCGTTGGTGGCCGGGCCGTGGCGGTTGCCCAGCATCTTCATGGGGTTGAAGCGCTCCAGCATCTGCCGGATCTCTTTCTGGAACAGAATAATCAACATGATGACGAAAACGGGCCAGAGGATCTGGAATACCCAGGTGGTGAGAATCAGGCCCCAGGATTTTGCCACCACGAAGACCAGGCCTAAAATGCCAATGCCCACAAGCACCTTAAAGGCCTGGGTTCCCCAGAACCAGGCGTAAAACTGGTAGACCACGATGGTGATCAGCAGGATGTCCACGATATCCGGCAGGCGGATATCAAAAAGAATGGCTGTCAGATTCATTATATATTCCCGGAGGGGTGCTTAACTATTTGGGTCGGTTCAGGTATTCTTCTCCCGGATGTTTACCTGGAAGGCATCCATGCAGTCGATGATATCTTCGGTACGTCCTTCGTCCGCCGACCAGATGATCACCTCGGGATCCTCCACCTTTACCAGGCATTCCGGGAAAAAATCGTAGAACTGATCTTCAATCTTCAATACCCGCCTGATGTCATCCGGGAATTCGGGATCCGGCATATGATCGGTCACTTCCCAATCATCCGGTACGATAAACTGCGCCTTTATATTGACTTCTATGGTCTTCATTTTCTTCTTCCTTGCAAGCGTTGTCAAAGGGGGTATTCATATCGACTCTACAAGAGATTATTTACGATCACAACCCCTATTCACCGCAACCCGTGTAAAAATCTGTACAATCCGTTGAATGCGTTCACCAACGGCCTTTATGGTTTCTTTTGACAAAGGGAATTTGATATAATATAGGCTTATTTTTTTCTTTATCACCGATAGGGAGGACCCATGCAGAGCGGAAAAGTGAATCAGCGCATCATCTCATTTATGGAAAAGCGGGAAATGGACGTCCAGGGACTGGCAGATGCCACCGGCCTGGCCCCTGAATTTATAAGCACCATGTTGGAAGAAGACGTATACCCCCCTTTGGGGCCCCTGATGAAAATCGCCCGGGCCCTGGGTGTTCGCCTGGGCACCTTTCTGGATGACCAGGAAACCAGCGATCCCTATATCGTCCGCCAGGCCGAGCGGGAAGCGGAATTCTCCGTACTGGACGGCAAGAACAAAACCACGGCCCTGAACTTCTACGCCCTGGGCAAAGGCAAGGCAGACCGCCACATGGAGCCTTTTTTCGTGGAAATCCTGCCGGAGTCCGCCAACGAAAAGACCCTCTCTTCCCATGAGGGTGAAGAGTTCATCGCCGTTATCAGCGGTTCCATTGAGGTGATTTACGGGAACAAGACCCATGTCCTCAATGCCGGGGATTCCGTCTATTACAACTCCATCGTCCCCCACTACGTATCCTGCGCCGGTGAGGAAAAAGCTGAAATCCATGCCGTAATTTACGTGCCGGAATAAGCCGAACCGAAAAGGAGGACAGCGGGAAAAATGACAGATAAAATCGTGGACGAAACCGTCCAGCTCAAAGAAGAGACCCTGGGACAGATCCTGGACCGGACCGTGGCACGCTTTCCGGACAACCCGGCCATTGTATATGTAGACCGGGATTTCAGACTCACCTGGAAAGAATTCGCAAAGGTTGTGGACGAAACCGCCAAAGGCCTCATGTCCTTAGGGGTGCAGAAGGGCGAAAAAGTAGCCGTCTGGGCCACCAATATTCCCTTCTGGGTTACCCTCCAGTTTGCCACGGCAAAAATCGGGGCGGTACTGCTGACGGTAAACACCAACTACAAAACTGCGGAGCTTGAATACCTGCTCACCCAGTCCGAGTCGGAGAACCTCTTTCTCATCGACGGTTTCCAGGATACGGACTATATCAACACCGTGTACGAACTGGTGCCCGAGCTGCGTACCTGCCAGCGGGGCCATCTCAAAAGCAAACGCTTCCCCCATCTCAAACGGGTGGCCTTCCTGGGACCGGAGAAACACCGGGGCATGTACACCATCCCGGAAATCCGGGCTTTGTCCGTCATGGTGAACGAAGACGACTACCAGTCACGGCAGGACAGCCTAAGCCCCCACGACGTGGTCAACATGCAGTACACCTCCGGCACCACCGGATTCCCCAAAGGGGTGATGCTCACCCATTACAATATCGGCAACAACGGTTATTGGATCGGTGCCA
>JAKSBB010000641.1 GCA_022361315.1 Desulfobacterales bacterium | reverse complement strand
GAATGCGTACTCTGCTACAACTGCCGGGACGATTGCCCCGAGGGTATTCTGGGCTATGCGGCCCAACCCGCCACCACAGGAGAGGTCGCAGGGCCGGATTTACACCGGAGGGCGGTGATTGCCGCCGGTGCTTCCGGCGCCGTTTTGCTTCCCCTGGCCCGTCTGGGAGATCCGCTGGGGGTAGGGTGGCGGCCAGACCTCGTGCGGCCACCCGGTGCCTTAACCGAATCTGAGTTTTTGAACCGTTGTATCAAATGCGGACAATGCATCCGGGTATGCCCCACCAATGTGATTCAGCCCGCCATGTGGGAAGCCGGTGTGGAAGGGCTGTGGACCCCCCGGCTGGATTTCCGGCTGGGCTCCAGCGGCTGTCAGCACAATTGCATCGCCTGCGGCCATGTCTGCCCCACGGCCGCCATCCGGCCGTTGCAGCTGGACGAGCGGATGGGCACCGGCGAATTTAAAGATGCAGGACCCATCCGCATCGGCACCGCCTTTATGGACAGGGGCCGCTGCCTGCCCTGGGCCATGGGAATTCCCTGCATCGTCTGTCAGGAGAACTGCCCGGTGAGCCCCAAGGCCATCACCACCCGGGATGTTCTGGAGCCTGTGGCGGGTCTGGACCGGCTGACAATCAACCGGACGGATGGACAGGCCGTTTATTTAGATCTGCCGGCTACGCCTCGCCCCCTGGCTGGCGGGGATTATTACCTGGCAGGACCCGCTGGCCCTGAAACTGCGCTTCGGATCAAAAGTGCCGGGGCAGGCCGTATCGAACTCGCCGGAGATCCGGCCCGGGCCGCCCTTGGACAGGGGGCACAGGCAGCAGTCCATGTGAAATTGCAACAGCCGTTTGTGGACCCCCATCAATGCATCGGCTGCGGGGTCTGCCAGCACGAGTGCCCGGTGCGGGGCCGGGCGGCCATCCGTATCACCAGTGAAAACGAAACACGAAGCCGGTCCCATGCATTGCTTGCCGGTGCCGGGCTCACCAAATCAAAGGAGTAGCATTATGACCACAGAAAATTCAGGCATCAAACGCCGTCAGTTTTT
>JAKSBB010000622.1 GCA_022361315.1 Desulfobacterales bacterium | reverse complement strand
TTCCAGAAACTCTTTTTTTGATGCCGGCGGTTCCAAATCGATCAACTGACAGACCAACCCTGGATTTTCCAGGGACGCGGTCTTCAGCATCCCCGCCAATCCGTACAGCCAGGGATGTGCGTCACCACCGGTAACCACCAGCTGGATCAGATTTTTTCCGGTTGCGACTTCCGGCCCCGCGTCAGAAGCTGACCTGATAGCGTCCTGAATGGTTTGGAATGTCTGAACGGCATATTCCTGGAAACGGTCGCCAATGGTATCCGCGTCTGAGGAGAGCGCCTGCACCTCGGCACCCGCTATGGATTTAGAGATCTCTTCCCGGGAAATCCCTTCCGGTTCGCAGAGCAGCACCAGGTGCCGGCTGTATTGCCGGTCAGAACCGTCGCCCGCCACCGCCTCTTCTTTCCATTGGGGACGCAGGGTAAGTGTATTAGCGGGGGTCTCCGCATCAAACTTCGGTGTCCTGAACGCAATATCCAGCACCCGCACACAAAGGTTTCCCGCATCATCGTACAACTCAACATCGAATGTCTTTGCACGGTCTGTTTTTCTGGCAAAGGACCACATGGGTGATGTGGTGGCCCCGTATATCTCAACGGTTTTCACACTGAAGGGAATGGCAAGTTCGAAGGCACCGGCGTCTGAAAACAGACAGGAGGCGGCCTGCAATGCCGAATCCATGAGACCGGGATGGAGGGAGAATCCTTTCATGGTCGACTTTGCGGCATCCGGCAGCACCAGGCGGGCCAGGGCGCAATCGTCTCCCGCATACAGGGTATCGATCCCCTGAAAACTCAGACCCAGATCCAGACCGGCCGCTTTCAGCCCCCCATAGTGGCCCTCTGAAGAGATCACGGTTTGATTGCACCGGGCTTTCAGCGCCTCAATATCCGTCGCAGGGACTTCGTCCACAGGTATTACCACTGCCGTGCCCTGACTGAACACCTGGGTTGCGCTCTCACCGGACCCCTCGTATATGTCAAACCCGATTTCAGCGGTGGACCTGTTATCAAGGGGAAACAATCCGATATTCACATGGGCAGGTTCACCCATGGAAAGGATGGGTCTCAACCACACCAGGTTGGTCAATTTCACCGCAGTCCGTTCAGGTCTGCCTTCAGACAAGTCTGTGGACATGGCAACCGCACATCTGGCCATCTCAAGGTGGGCCACACCCGGCAACACCTTCTGATCTTTCACGAGATGATCCGCCAGAAAAAATTCATCCCCTGGAAAGGTGGCGCTGAACCGCTGTTCCGCC
>JAKSBB010000200.1 GCA_022361315.1 Desulfobacterales bacterium | reverse complement strand
GGTGGCTCCGATGAGCGGGGCCCCCCTCACAAACATCTCCTTGATGGCATAGATGACCTCATCCACGGTGGTCAGGTCTTCGATAATCAATTTATGGGGAAGAAAGCGCTGGTCAATTACCTGGACCGTTTCAGTGTCGGTATTAAACCAGATCGGCCTCATTTCTTTTCCATCCACATTCATAAGATCAGGTCTCCAATATTTTTGTTTAGGTGTTATTCTAAAAGGTTTTTATGAAATTATCTGCCGCCTGAATGGAGCGGTTCATGTCCTGAATCAGTGCGGTGACCTCCTGTTCAATGGAGACCACTTCATTGCCCAGCGCCCCCACAGCCCTTGCGTTGAGGTTGTGCTTGAGGTAGAGGACGTAGTCGTTGAGTTTGGCCAGCACCGGGTACATGCCCTTGGTGGACTGGTTCATGGCATAGGACAGCTTCTGGTATTTGGCCTTGGCCTCTGCCAGGGAGGCTTTGGATGAAGACCGGAGCCGCTTGTCGTTGATCTGTCCGATTTCGGTCTGCCATTCGGCAAAGAGGTCGGCGGCCACGGTTTCCACTTTATCAATTCTTTTTTCAATTTCAGCCGCCCTGCTGTCACAATCCTCGTAACTGGATTTGAGACGGTTGTAGAAACTTTCCAGATCTCCGCCGTCAAAGCCGGTGATTTCCTTGATACGGGTCAGGGCATCCTTAAACTCTTCCTGGGCCTTTGTCTGGCTCTCCTGGACATCTTCCACATTGTCTTTGAGCAGGTGGCGTTTCTCCTTGCCCAGCTTTTCCATGGTGGCGTAGTAAGCAGTGGAACAGCTGCCCAGGAACAACACACACAGGATGAGCATCATCAATTTTACAGGTCCGGTTCTCATGGGTAATCTCCTAAAACGCTTCAGGTTAGTTCAGAAAGGTTAAGGTCCTTATACCAGATCGTTTGGATAATATTAATTCTTTTCTCCATGTGCCGGGACTTGACATCGGTTCAAAAATACATTTACCTGTAACACTCTAGGCCTTCCCGGCGCAGGCCGCTTATCCATTTACCAGCGGCAATGCCGGGACCGAAGACCCACCCTTAGCAGGGATTTACTGATCATGCTGACACACACGTTATCCCCGGACCGGGACCCCCTGGGCGCCATGCTCACGGATTATATGGACGGACGGACAGATGCATTTGTCCGGGTGGACTCCACCCTGCTGGAGATGTCCGAAATGACCGGGGATATCATGTTCCGAAACCAAGCGGATATGAACGACCTGGAGACAACCGCCCTCTCCCTGTGCAGGGGGAGAACCCTGGATGTGGGGGCTGGCAGCGGCTGTCACAGCCTGGCCCTGCAGGCGGCGGGATTCGACGTCACCGCCATGGATATCTCCCCGGGCTGCATAGATGTCATGGAACGGCGGGGGGTGGAAAAACGCCTGCTCAAAAGCCTGTTCAGCCTGAAAGAAGACCGCTTCAACACCCTGCTGATGCTCATGAACGGCATCGGCATCTGCGGCACCATTGAAGGGCTGAACTTTTTCTTCCAGCATATCCGCGGCATCCTGACACACGGCGGCCAGGTACTTGCCGATTCCACGGATCTGACGGCCATCTATACCAATCTGGCCCTGATCCCGGGGGAGGAGGAAACCTACTACGGTGAAACCGAATTTACCATGACCTACGGGGATATCCGGGGTGAGCCCTTTGAATGGCTGTACATCGATTACGCCACCCTGGCCTTTTATGCCGAATTCCACGGCTGGCGGTGCGAACAGGTCCTGAAACGGCCCGATGGAAAATTCCTGGCCCGAATTTATTAATCGGGTTTTATTGATCGGGATTTATAAATTCAGGATTTACCGGGAAGCGCATTGTGGTGTATAATTCCCACGAGAATTTTTACGAGATAAAGGAGACTGTATATGGCTATTTCTTCTTTTGATACCAGGGAAAAATTCGAAGTCCAGGCATATGCCAAAAACGAAAACGTGGATCAAAAAACCCACCTGCCCTTTTCCGGATCCCCCAGGCAGCATCCCTTTGATCCGGAACGCTTTATCCTGGTGGCAGATCCTTTCACCACCAATACCTTTTACTACGAGTTCAAAATTTCAGATATCGGCTGCGCCGAGGAACTACCCAACCTGACCAATATTGACGGGGAAGGGGTGCCCATGGCCCGGATCTGGGTAAAAAAAGGGAGTGTGGGTATCCGCAGCACTCCCTTCCTTGTGGACGAACTTAATTATTAGGCCTCATTAAATAAGGCTTTTGATGAAAGGGGCGGTGGCATCTACGCCCTTTTCCTCCACCTCCCGGATGGTCTGGGAACCGACGACAGCGATATCGGCCTTGCCTTTGAGAAATTCGATATCGGCTTTGTCCTTTACCCCGAACCCCACGGCCAGGGGCAGGTCCGTGGCCTGTCTGCACCGACCGAGATAATCGGCCATGTCCTGGGTGAAGTCGGTGTTTTTACCGGTTACCCCCTTTCTGGCCAGGCAGTAAATAAAGCCTTTGGACACCGCATCAATGGTTTTCATCCGGTCGTCGGAGGTTTCCGGGGAAAAGATATAGATGGGGGCCAGGTTGTGGGCAGCCATGGCAGCCAGGTAATCATCCGCCTCTTCCGGGGGCAGATCGGGTACGATGGCTCCCGTGAGACCCAGTTCCGCCATCTTTTCCGCAAAACGGTCCATGCCGTACCTGTACAGGATATTGGCATAACTCATGAACAAGAAAGGAATGTCGAAGTCTGCGGCCACCCGCCGGGCAAACGCCATGCATTTTTCCACGGTGGAGCCGTTTTCGATGGCGTTCTGGTTGGCCTTCAAAATCACCGGCCCATCGGCCATGGGTTCTGAAAAGGGAATCTGGAG
>JAKSBB010000616.1 GCA_022361315.1 Desulfobacterales bacterium | reverse complement strand
TAATGGGCAACCTCTCACACCCGTCTCCCCTGCGTATGATCCGGGTGGCCTCGTAACCGTCGGTTTCCGGCATCTGAATATCCATGAGCACCACATCAAACCTGCTGTCCCCAAGGGCTTCCACAGCCTTCTGGCCGTTCTCCGCCATTACCACCTCAAATCCCACAGCCTTCAGCAGTTCAAGGGCCACCTGTTGGTTGGTGGGGTTGTCTTCCGCCACCAATGCCCTGAGGTCCTTAAACCGGGGATAAAATTTCAATGGCAGGGGCTCATTACCATGGAATCGGACCTCCTCCGGTTCGGCCAGGTCAAACCCGGCCCTGAAAAAAAAGCGGCTGCCCTTTCCGGGTGCGCTTTCCACCCGGATATCACTTCCCATCAGGGAGACCAGGTGCCTGCAGATGGCAAGGCCAAGGCCGGTGCCCCCGTATTTCCGTGTGGTGGAACCGTCCGCCTGGGTAAAGGCCTTGAACACCGTTTCCTGCTGGGCCTCATCCATACCGATACCCGTGTCCCTGACGGAGAATTCAAGAATTGCTCTTGTTTCCTCCTGTTCAATCAGCTCCAGTGCCAGTGAGACTGCCCCCTGCTCTGTGAATTTAATTGCATTGGATATCAGGTTGCCCAATACCTGTTCAAGACGCATGGGATCTCCCACAAGGTTTCTGGGTGTTTCATCGGGCAGGGAAAGGGTAAACCGGAGCTGCTTTTCACGGGCCTTCACCTCGTATAGGGTGTGGAGATTTTCCAGAACCCGGTCCAGGGAGAAAGGGGTCAGTTCGGTGTTGAGTTTCCCGGCTTCGATTTTGGAAAAATCCAGGATATCGTTGATCAGTTTTTGAAGAGACCGGGAGGAAATTCGGATCTTTGACAGATAATCCCGGATTCTTGGAGGTGGGTCTGCCGCCAAGGCCAGATGGGTTAAACCGATGATGGGGTTCAGGGGTGTACGGATTTCATGACTCATATTTGCCAGAAACCGGCTTTTGGCCTGACTGGCCACCTCTGCTTTGTCCCTGGCAGACTGGAGTTTTGACTCACGGTACATCTGATCGGTGATGTCTTCAAAACTCCACACCCGTCCGGTGATCCGCTTCTGATGGACCAGGGGTCTGGAATGGCGTTTAATAATGCGGCCGTCTTTAAAGTGAATCAGGTCATCGGCAATATCATTGGACCGGTACAATTCCCTGATCCGGGTTAAGAAACCTTCAGGATCATCTATCTGGACCAGGACGGCCTTTATGAGACGGTCATCATCACCGGAGGCCATAACGGCATCAGGTATATTCCATATTTTCTGAAACCCCGGGTTGCTGTGGGTCACCCTGCCGGTGTCGTCCACCACCAGGATACCGTCCCGGGTGGATTCGATGGTGGACCGCATCAATGCTTCTTTCTGGGAGATCGTCCGGTTCAGGAGAGCCAATTTTCTCACCCAGAAAAGAACGGCACACAGGACCAGGATACCAACACCCAGAACCTGCCAGAGTCTGTCATAATCAAACACCTTTTCAACCCGTATGGAAAACCATTTGTCCTTCAGTATCTGCTTTTTTTTTTCGGAGAAACCGGCCAGCACTTTATTCAGAATAGGAATCAGGCCCGGCGCATCTGTTTTCCCAACGGCCATTGAAAGCTTTAAGGGGATGTCCAGCTTTCCCCCGATTTTCAAATCCACCATGCCCTGGCGCCGCATCACATAGCCGATGGTGGGTACCGTATCCACATATCCGAAGATCTCCTTCTCCCGCACCCGTATGAGACCGTCGGTAACACTGTCCACTTCAATGATTTTCAGGTTCGGGTATTTCCCACGGACCAGATCGATGTGGGCATATCCCCTGACCATCCCAAGGGTTTTATCCCGGATGGCCGCCAAATCTTCAACGAAAAGCTCCTGGTTCCTCACCGCCACCACCAGGGGAAAGGCCCCCCAGGGGTGTGTGAAATCCAGTAAATTCTGCCTTGCAGCCGTCTCCCCTGCGGCAGGCAGAAACATACATTTACCCTGGCGGATGAATTCCAGCGACTGGTCCCATGTCTCCGTGGGTATCAGTTTCAGAGGGATGCCCAGCCGGGACTCCATATCGCGGATGAGATCCGCCGTCATTCCTTCATGGTTCCCGGCTTCAGAAAGCCCTTCAAAGGGCATCCAGCCCGGGTCAATACAATAGGGAAGTTCCGGGGTTTTACCCAGGCGGATACGTATCCAGGCTTTTTCCCCCTCAGTCAGGGGAATGGCATTCGGTCCGGTTTCCGGGAAAAACCATTTTTTCCTGAGCAATGCCAGTTCATCACCATCCATATTCTCCAGAAAATGATTTAGAATATCGGCCAGGATCCGGTTATCCTTTGCCACGGCAAAAGCAGCCTCCTGACGGGCCATACCCGGAAACCGGGCAGCGCCTGTGGGGCGTAAATTGGTAAACCCCAGCGTTTCAGAGAAATAGGCTGCCACGGTATTATCCTGGAGGGTGGCGTCGGCCTGACCGTAGGCAACCATTTCCAGAGTTTGCTGGATTGAGTCTGCATACACCCCATGATACGGGATGCCGGTATGGCTCAAGGCCCGTTCAAAGGGATGCCCCTTGACCAGTGCAACTTTCCGCCCGGCCAGGTCTTCCGCACTGTTCAGGGGGATATCCTGGGATTTCATAATGATGGCCGGGTAACTGAACTGTACCACCGGGGTTGAAAAGGTAATCCGTTTTTTTCTATCCGGCAGTATGAGCATGGACGTGAGGATGTCCGCCCTGCCCTGGTTCAGTATTTGCTCAAAATCCCTGAGACTTCTCCTGCCGTGGAAAGTCAATTTGCTGCCGGTTTTTTCGAACATCCGGTTCATCAGGTCAATCCAATAGCCCCTGGCTTCACCGTCCTCTATAAACGTATATGGCGGGAGACTCTCACTGATGGAGACCCTGAGAACAGGGTGGCGCACCAGAAAATCACGTTGATCCGGAGTCAGTCCGGCACAGGGAACCGGAGATAAAACCAGAAGTATACCTAAAATCAGAAAAACACACCGCATACCAGGACTCATTCCCCCCCCTCCCTATCCAATTCCCTGTACCAGCGCATTATTTCGTCCGTTTTGCTTGACCTGGTACAGGAGATTATCCGCCGCATCGATAAATTCCAGGTGGGTCATACTTTCATCCGGCACCACCGCGGTGCCGCCGATGCTCAAGGTCACCATGGGGGCTGTGGGGGAGGTAACATGGGGGAGGCCAAGCGCCCTCACCGCTTCCAGAATGCCGGTGCCCACTTTACCCACCCCGGACAGACCGGTATCCGGCAGAAGGCATACAAATTCTTCCCCCCCGTAGCGGGCAGCCATATCCGGGGGGCGGAGCACTTGGGCACTGACGGTTTCGGCGATACGTTTCAGGCAGGCATCGCCGGCGACATGCCCGTAATGATCGTTGTAATATTTAAAATGGTCAATGTCCATCATCAGCAGACCGGTTGGGGTTCCGGAACGGCGGGACCTTGACCATTCCTGGATCAGAAACTCATCGAAACGGCGGCGGTTGGCAATACCGGTGAGTCCGTCAATGGCGGACAGGGCCAGTACTTTTTCGTGCATTCTCTCCAATTGCCGTTTCTGAAGAAGCGCGGTGACGTGGGTCTTTACCCTGGCCCGGACGATATCCGGCCGGATGGGCTTGGAAATAAAGTCCGCCCCCCCCAGTTCAAGACCTTTTATCTCATCCCTTTCTTCGCTTTTGGCTGTAATGAAAATAACGGGAATCCCGGCGGTTGACGGGTTGCTTTTCAATTGCCGGCACACGGTAAATCCGTCCATATCGGGCATAATAATGTCCAGGAGAATAATGTCGGGCCTGGGATGGGAGACAGCTCTTTCAAGGGCCTGCGTCCCGTTCACAGCCACCTTGATCCTGTAGTCATGTTTTAGGGTATCGTTGAGGATATTGATGTTGAGGCGCTCGTCATCAACGATCAATACCCTGGGATCGGTTTGCGGCATGTCCTTCATCATTCCTTCTCCTGGATTAAGTGCTATCGGTTTTGCTTGCGGTATCCTCCCATTGCAATTCCAAGATTCATACCAAATGGCTCATTTAAAAAAAGATTTAAAAAAGCAGACACTTGAAAACAATATCACCATTTTTCCGGGCAGGCCGGGGTGTGCCGATTTGCACAGCAAACAATCGTTTCCAGTACAAATAAAACTATAAATTCAAACAGTTGGTTCAATGGAGAGCCCGTATTACCGGGTGTGCCGCTGTTCGTTTTGGCACACCCCCCAAATGATTAGTGGCCAGGGGAAATGAGGTGCGGAAAACGGCGGTTCAGCCGCCGATTCAGGGCTGTCCGGGAGATTCCCAGAAGCGTGGCGGCAATGCCCTGGTTATTCCCGGCCTGACGCATGGCTTCCGCCATCAGCGCCTCCTCAGCTTCTTCCAGCGTGGGGAGCCGCCCCTGGATCCGGAAACGAAACAGGTCGTTCTGTCCCGATTTCTCCGGCCCTTCGGGCAGGGGGGCGGTTCGCCTGATTTCAATGGTTTCCCGGATACTCTTCATGGACAGGACAGGACCGGCATGGTGCCTTGCCACTGCATCAAAAATCAGGGCCCGCAATTCTCTGATATTACCGGGAAAATGATAGATCTCCAGCAGCTGGAGCAATTCCGGCGGCGCTTCCGGTGCGGGACGTTCCAGAGCACGGCCCGCAGCATCCAGAAAATGCGCCGTTAACAGCGGGATATCTTCTGATCTTTCCCGCAGCGGAGGGACCTGGATATGGTGGGTGGAGATCCTGAAAAAGAGATCCTGCCGGAACTCTCCCTCCTGCATAAGGCGGTCCAGGTCCTGGTTGGTGGCCGC
>JAKSBB010000694.1 GCA_022361315.1 Desulfobacterales bacterium | reverse complement strand
TATCGTTTCCTGCACCACCTTCAGCATAATCATCGCCGTCTTCACCATCAATGGTGTCGTTACCAGCATCTCCAAAGAGAGAATCCGCATCAAGACCGCCCGTGATCTGGTCGGCACCGTCCCCACCGTCGATGGAGTCCTGTCCGGCAGATCCTGCGAGAATATCATCCTCGCTCCCCCCGTCCAATGTATCGTTGCCATCCCCTCCGTCCAGACTATCCTGGCCTGAAGAGCCTCCGTAGAGCTGATCATCCCCCGTGCTGCCGGTCAGGGTGTCGTTGCCGTCACCGCCATCCAAATAATCATTATCAGAGCCGCCGTCCAACTGGTCATCACCGGCATCACCGGAAATATCGTCAACACCACCGTTTCCATTCAAGATGTCATTGCCGTCGCCGCCGCCAAGGGTATCGTTGCCATCCCCACCGGTGATGCTGTCATCCCCCTCATACCCGTAGAAATAGTTATCTCCGGTATCCCCGGTCATCGAATCATTACCCTGGGACCCGAAATATGCTTCAAAATTCGTCAGGCTGTCCGTGAAAAGCTGGTTGTTGCCGGTGTCATAACCGATTGCGCTGCTTGCTGACAGGTCAATTTCAACATAGGAAAAATCATCATCGCCAAGCGTAATCCCATATCTATAGTTCGCGGTATCATTGCCATCCCCACCATCCAGGGAATCATTTCCAAGACCGCCATATATATAGTCGTCACCGGTCTCGCCGGAGAGGGTATCATTGCCGGCGTCTCCGTATAAATCATCCCCGTCAAGCCCCCCCATTAGACTGTCATTGCCATCCCCACCATTAAGGGTGTCATTGCCATCCCCGCCATCCAGAGAGTCATCACCGGAATCTCCATACAGGGAATCTGTGCCTATGTCACCTGCCAAAACATCGTTACCCTCACCGCCGGAAAGATTATCCGCACCGGCACCGCCGTCAAGTTCATCATCACCGGCATCTCCGGACAGATAATCATTATCATCTCCGCCATAAAGGGAGTCATTGTCAGCCTCACCATAGAGAGAATCCACACCGGTACCGCCGACCAGGCTATCCGTACCGTCGCCACCGTATAGGGAATCCACGCCGGCATCGCCCTCAAGCGTGTCATTGCCTGTGCCACCGTCCAATGTATCGTTGTCATCACCACCGATAAGGCTGTCCGCGCCGGTGTAACCATAAAGCGTATCATCACCGGCACCCCCATCAAGGGTGTCATCCCCCTCTTCTCCGTAGAGACTGTCATTGCCGGCGCCGCCTTCTATGGAGTCGTCACCTTCATCACCGCCGATATCATTGGCAACGCCGTCCCCGATAAGGGTATCACCTTTCGAACTGCCCCAGATTTCTTCGACATTATACACCGCATCTTCGAAAAGCAGTTCACCTTCCGTGTCGTACCCGTAAACGGCGTTATTTGCCAAATCCACCACAGCCGAACCAACTTCGCTCTCATAGTCCAGGAGGCTCAGATCAACCTCATCCTCATCACCGTCCCGCCCATCGATGTAGTCGTTGCCCAGGGTGATGACAAAAAGATCTTCACCCGACTCCGAAAGATCATTGGCACCATAAAGGGTATCGGCATAGTCTGAGCCGGCAAGGATATGGATATCCACAAGCGTATCGGTATCCCCCCAGCCATCCGTGGCCTCGCCGGATTCGAGATCCGCATATATTCCGTCCGGATCTTCCAGATAAACCGCAGCCACATCAGTGACACCGTCACTGCCGGCACCGGTTATGGTATCATTTCCCCCCATGCCCGCGGCATAGAAGGCCGGTTCATCATAGTCACCCTGGGAATGGTCTCTTTCGTCTTCCATAGTGATAGTGAGAGAGTCCCCGTATCCGGACCCGATAACGGCAGACATATAATCCAGGGTATCGGTATCCCCCCAGCCGTCAACGGCTGTTGAGCCGTCGTAGCTCTCCACACCGTTGGCATAGGTATAATAAATATCCACGGTGACGGCTCCGGGATCATCGCTGTAATCCACTTCATTGGCCGGGTAATCATCCAGTTCATCTCCGCCGATGATGGTATCATTTCCCTCACCGCCGGAAATCCGGTCTGCATCCGATCCCCCGTTCAGGGAATCATGCCCCCCGCCGCCGGTAATCGTATCCTCCCCCGCCATCCCTTCAACGGTATCATTCCCTTCTCCGCCGCTGAGGGTTTCCGATGAACTGGTACCTTCTATGTTTTCATCCGTGACGGTTTCTTCCTCGGTTTCAGTGTCATCGCTATTGTCATCTTCTTCAACGACGACCTCTTCTTCCTCTTCCTCGTCGTCAGTTGTTGTATCCGATACCACTTCCTCGTCATCATCCGTGGCTG
>JAKSBB010000051.1 GCA_022361315.1 Desulfobacterales bacterium | reverse complement strand
TTTCAAGGTAGCGGTCTGCGGCGGCCTTGATCAGGTGGATGCCGAAGCTGTTGGCCGGTCCCACCCCCTTAATGCGGCAAAGATCCCGGGTGCTGGCCTCCAGCACCCGGTGTAATGATCCGAATATATCGATCAGATCTTTTGCTGCCTGTTTGGTATCTTTTCTCGGGGTATTCAGGGAGAGCAGCAGTTCCAGTACCTCGTAGTCCTGAAATCCCGAAAGACCGGACGCAAGAAAGCGCTCCCGCAACCGCTTGCGGTGACCGTCGCCTTTATGCCTCTTCGTCTGCGTCTCCATCCTCCTGGGGTGCCTGGTCTTCGGTTTCCTGGCCTTCGATTTCCTGGGATTCGTCCTCCGGTGCGTCTATGGCTTCGCCTTCAGTCTCAGCATCGGCCAAGTCATCCCCCTCCTCCTCATCCTCTTCAGGCAGGCGGGCAATACCGATCAGGTTTTCTCCCTTGGACAGGTTAATCAATCTCACGCCCTGGGTGTTTCTGGAGATGACATTGATGCCGCCGATGGATGTCCGGATCAGCTTGCCCTTGTCCGTTACCATCATAATCTCATCATTGTCTTCCACCAGGGCCATGGCCACCATCTTGCCGTTCCGGGCAGATGTTTTAATGGAGAAGACCCCTTTACCACCGCGGGTCTGATTTCTGTATTCTTCCACCAGGGAACGCTTACCATAACCGTTTTCGGTAACCGTGAGCAGGGTGCCCTCTTCTCCCAGCACTTCCATACCCACCACGCGGGATCCTTCCTCGATGCGCATGCCGCGTACCCCCATGGAACCGCGGGCCGTAACCCTCACATCGGTTTCGTGGAAACGGATCACTTTGCCCCCTTCGGATCCCAGGAAGATTTCCTGGTTGCCCTCGGTGATACGTGCGCAGATAAGCTCATCCCCTTCGGCCATTTTAATGCCGATAAGGCCGCCGGCCCGGGGACGGGAATAGGCCATCAGGTCTGTCTTTTTCACCCGGCCGTTCTTGGTCGCCATGACCACGTATTTATCTTCCACAAATTCATCTACCGTCAGCACGGTGGCCAGCTTCTCCCCTTCATCAAAGTTCAGAAGGTTCACAATGGCCTTGCCCAGAGAGGAACGTCCCGCCATGGGCAGTTCATATACCTTGGACTGGTAAACCTTACCGAAATTGGTGATGAACAGGAAAGTGGCATGGGTGGAGGCCACAAAGAGATGCTCTACAAAGTCATCTGATTTGGTGCCCATGGCGGTTTTACCCTTGCCTCCCCTGTGCTGGCTGGCGTAGAGGGACACCGGATTCCGTTTGATGTACCCGCTCCGGGTAACGGTAACCACCATATCTTCTTCCGCGATCAGGTCTTCAATGCTGATTTCCGCAGTACTTTCAACGATCCGGGTTCGGCGTTCGTCTCCGAAAGTTTCACTCAGTTCATTCAGCTCGTCCTTGATCAGTCCGCGGACAACGGTTTCACTGCCCAGAATTTCCTTGAACCAGGCAATGTCTTTCAACAATTCGTTGTACTCGTTCTCTATTTTCTCACGTTCGAGGCCGGTGAGGCGCTGAAGCCGCATGTCCAGAATGGCCTGGGCCTGGATGGAGGTGAGCTCGAATGTGGTCATCAGACCGTTTTTGGCTTCCTCCGGCGAGGCGGATGCCCGGATCAGGGCCACCACTTCGTCCAGGTTGTCCAGAGCGATCTTCAAGCCTTCCAGAATATGGGCCCGCTCTTCTGCCTTGCGCAAATCGTACCGGGTGCGGCGGACAATCACGTTGATTCTGTGGGCGATGAAGTGATTCAGAATTTCTTTCAGGCTCAGCAGTTCAGGGCGGTTGTTCACCACGGCCAGGAAGATGATACCGAAGCTGGTCTGCATGTTGGTGTGCTTGTACAGCTGGTTGATCACGACTTCCGCAATCTGGTCCCGTTTCAGGCCAACGGCGATACGCATCCCCTCACGGTCGGATTCATCCCTCACAAATGAAGCCCCGGTGATCACCTTGTCACGCATCAGTTCCGCAATTTTCTCCACCACCTTGGCCTTATTCACCTGGTAGGGCAACTCGGTCACAACGATGGTTTCCTTGCCGGTTTTCTTATTCTCCTCCACCTCGGCTTTGGCCCGCACGGTGATGATTCCGCGGCCGCCGTCATAGGCTTCAAAGATCCCCTTGGTGCCGTAAATATGGCCGTAAGTAGGGAAATCCGGACCAGGGATATATTCCATCAGGTCGCGGGTGCCCATATCCGGGTTGTCGATCAGTGCCTTTAAGCCATCAATCACTTCGTTGATGTTATGGGGCGGAATGTTGGTGGTCATGCCGACGGCGATGCCGGAGGAACCGTTTACCAGAAGCGATGGAAATTTGGTGGGTAAAACGGCTGGTTCATCAAGGGTTTCATCATAGTTGGGGATAAAATCAACGGTTTCTTTTTCAAGGTCGGCCAGCATCTGATGAGAGAGCTTGCGCATCCGGATTTCCGTATAACGCATGGCAGCCGGGGAATCCCCGTCCACGGATCCAAAGTTACCCTGGCCGTCCACCAGGGTGTAGCGGAGGGAAAAGTCCTGGGCCATCCGGACGATGGTATCGTAAACGGCGGAATCACCGTGGGGGTGATACTTACCAATGACATCACCGACGATACGGGCACTCTTCTTATAGGGTTTATTCCAGTCGTTGCGCAATTGCTGCATGGCATACAGCACACGCCTGTGAACCGGTTTTAACCCGTCCCGGACATCGGGCAGCGCCCGGCCGATGATGACACTCATGGCATATTCGAGATAGGATTGTCTCATCTCCTTCTCGATACTGGTCACGTTGCTTTCGTTTTGAATCATCCTCGATTACTACTCCAAATAAGGTTAGTTATTACCCTTTGCCCGGTTCCACCATGGACTGGAAAGTGGAAAAATAAATATCGGCAAGGGTTAAAAACAGGGTGGCGATCAGAGGGCCGTAGATAATGCCTAAAATTCCGTAGACCTTCAGTCCGCCGATAATTGCAAAAAAGACGATCAGGGGATGCATGGACACCCGGTCCCCCACCACCTTAGGTTTAAAAAGATACTCAATTCCCCAGGAGAGAACGGCGTAAAACACAATGATAAAAATACCCAAGCCCAGGCTGCTTTTCAACATAAAAAACAGGGCCGTGGGCAC
The DNA here is from genome assembly GCA_022361315.1 of Desulfobacterales bacterium. The sequence goes on along the minus strand of JAKSBB010000051.1, from coordinate 1,385 downwards.
CATGACAACGCCAATCCCGACGATGGGTAAAAAAGCTAAAAATCCCATGATGACGCCCCAGAGAAAGGGGGAGTTCAGCCCCAGGAACCAGAACAGCAATCCGCCGGCACATCCCTGGATCACGCCCCCCAGGCCGTTACCGATAAGAACGGCACCTGCCATCCCGTTGAACTTTTCGTAGAGCTCCTTGTCATGTTCGTCTTTCAGGGGGGACAGGTCATAAAGGTACTGAATAAACCGGTCGCCATCCATGAGCATGTAAAACACCACCAGCAGCATCAGGCAGAAGTAAAACACGACATTAAGCAGGTTGGATGTGAAAAACCTGGCCTGCTGGAACAGGGAAAAGCCCAATGTTCTGCCAAGTTCCGAAATGGGTGCGATCAACTCGCTCCAGGTAATGGTCTTTTCAATACCGGCCGTGGCAAGCAGTTCATTGATCCGGTCCAGGGCCTGGGTGTTTTCCAGCAGGTTCACCAACTGGTTTGAAAAAACGGCATCCCGGGCCATGTTGTAGAGCCCCAGTGCCTCTTTGGACAAAATTCCCACAAAAAAAACCACGGGAATAAAAATCACGAAAAAGATGGTCAGACAGGTCACCACCGAGGCCCATTTGGCAGGCATCCGGGTGTTCAGTCCCCGGTACATGGATTTAAAAATACCTGTGGTGACTATCCCCAGGACAATACTGGCAAAAAACGGGGCTATGAGTTTTCCCAACAGGAAAATGGAAATACAGAACAGCGCCAGAAAAAAGAAGAACACTGCCCGCTGCATCATATTCTGCGCCACGACTCACCAACCGCTCTTAACGTTTTAGGGAAAAATATCGTTCCTTAAGGACGAACGCCCGCCTCCGGCACGCTCAAAACCCGTCGGCCCGAAAAATCAGGTAAAGCCGTAGCATGCTGCTCAGCACACCTACGGCTTTACGAATACACAAAGAAATGAAACTTACAGGTGTTAGCGGCTGATGATCCCCAGAGCCGCCATGTACAGCAGGCCTTCATAAATAATAACCTGGGTCCAGTCACCGAAAAAATGGAATATAATGCCGCCACCGACAATAGCGGGAACAGCCGTGTAGATCATGATGCCTAATTTGCGGGGAATATCCATATCCAACACCTCTTTATTCAAATCAAATTCAATTGTTTATGTGTTTAAAATACCTACGGTGTATTACCATTTTAGATTGTTCAAGTAAAGCGGAAACTGCATCCTGTCCGCGAAAGGCCATCGCCTTTATCATGAGGCCTCTTTGCCGGATGAATACAGGCCGGAAAACCAAAAGATCCGAACCGGAAATCCGGCTCGGATCTTTTATTTCAGATAACTTTAAATACCCCGGGGCAAACGTTTATCCCAGGTCATAAAAAGAAATT
>JAKSBB010000425.1 GCA_022361315.1 Desulfobacterales bacterium | reverse complement strand
TTGTCATGACCCCCCTGGATGGCGGCAGCCATTTCAATGGTTGCCTTCATCAGGCGGCCGTTACCGGCCCCGTGGAAGCAGTGCTTGGTGGTGTTGGACAAAAAGGCCTCTGCATTGTGCAGGGGCTGGGCATCCTGGTTTACGTCATGGGCGCCCAATGCGCGTTCGTAAACGTCGATGCCGTCCAGGTAATCCACCAGGATGGCGCTTTCTTCCACATCTCGTTTGACGGTTTCCCTCAGGATGCCGGTTTCGATATCCACAATGGATATGCCTTCACCAAAGTTGGTGAAGCCCACACGGTTGTTACCCAAGAGGTAGTCTTTCTTCGGATCCCTGCCGGCCAGGTTAACCGTGGCCGGGGCTGAGCGGATGGCGTCTTCCACCATATAGGGCGGGAACTTCACAACATGTGTATCCGGATCAACGTCTGCACCGTGGTCTCCCAGGATCTGACGGGCTTCTTCATCTTCAAACCAGATGCCCGTGTGCTGCAGCACGTCCAGGGTGGCCAGGTGAATCTCGTAGAGTTCATCCTGGGTAAACATGTTGAGGCTCATTCCCCCGCTCTGCAGGAAGCCTGCATGCTGGTTTCGTCTCACTAAAAACCTCCTTGTTGGTTAAAAATTACGCCCCGGATGCTGTTTCGTGACAAGTTGCAAAGACGGCTATCAATGTAATTGTCAGTCTGTGTTGCATTTCCGGGGAAGGGCATCTGCGGGACGTTCGTTAAACCCCTCAGATACCTGTGCGTTTGCCTGTTTGGTTGGGTGCCGGGCGTAACCTCCGCCGGCACGCGGGGCGCTTACTTCAGCGCCCGGATATAGGTTGCCAGCGCCTGGTCCGTTTCCGCATCGATGATGCTGTCCGGGCAGGCCGCCAGGATTTCCTTGAATTTTGTATTGGCCGCGCGGGCCACGTCCTTACTGCCCTTCTTCTCCCAGGATTCATAGGAGTCCATGGTGGAGACTTCCGGTGTCCAGAAGCCGCGGCAGTGCTTCATGGTGGACGGGTGCATCAGATAAGACCCGCCGTGTCCGATCTCTTTGATCTGATCAACGGAGAATCCGGGTTCCAGGGGATCGAGACCTTTCAGGGCGCAGGCCGTTCTGGCCATGATTTCATCGTCAATGATGAATTTCTCGTAGGACACGGTCATGATGGCATCCAGAATGCCGTAGCATTCGTTCACCATGTTGACGCCGGCCATGGCCAGCATCATATAGGTCTGCATGGTTTCGTAGCCCGCCTGGCAGTCCGGGGTTTTGGCATCGGTGAGGCCGGCCATACACCGGGACGGGACATTGTAAAGTTCCCGGGCCATCTGTACGCCCACCATATTGATCAGGTTGGACACCGGAGAACCCGTGATATAGGATGCCGTTCTCATATTGGGAATGGCGGAGGCCGGTGAATACACCACCGGGGTTCCCGGATTGACCAACTGGGCCAGGGTCAGTCCGGCCAGGATTTCCGCATTTTGAAGCACCACGGTCCCCATGGGGTCCATCGGGCTGGTGACACCGGCCATGGCGCAGGTCAGCACCATCACGGGCTGCCGCAGTCCCGCAAAGTGTAGCAGGGTGTCGCAGGGAATCTCATCGAACTGAAGTGGGCTTAAAGGGTTCAGGGATACGGCAATGCGGTGTTGGTCAAATACGGAATCATCCGTCAGGTCCGCCCCCAGGGAGATTCGGATCAGGTCGAACATCCGGCGCAGCTCTTCCCTGTTTCCCACATAACCGAACAGTGGTTTGTCCGAATGTTTCAGCAATTGCCGGAAAATATCCAGGTACCGCAGGGCATGGGTGATATCCGCAGGCTCCACCGGGATCTGCCCGACGATGTTGCAGGTGCTGCTCTGCTGGGCCAGCTTATACAGGTTTACCAGATCAAACATAGTGCCCAGCCGGCGTCCCTGATCCATATCCTGGATGTAAATCGGTCCGTTGTTATGGCTCACATGGATGCCTTCCTGACGGGCACCCATGGTAATGGAGCGTTCCGTATTCCGGGCGGTCCACTCAAATTCCGACGGTGCATTTTCAATGGCCTTGTTTACCATTGCCGCCGGCAGGTAAACGGTCTGCCCGTCCACACGTGCACCGTGGGCTTTAAATATCTTGCAGCATTCCTCCGACTGGAACACGATGCCGGTATTTGCAAGGACATCCAGGGTTGCCTCATGAATCCTGTTCAAGGTGTCCTCATCCGCCACTCTGAAATGTGTTGCGATACTCATTGGTTTATTTCTCAAGTTCCTTCTAACGTCTCACGGCCGGGACCATCATATGTCCGGCCGTCACTGCATTGTATTTTAACCCGGAACTGAAATTTACAAGATCCATGCCATGGAACGGTGGGGAGGAGCACGGCGTGGAAAGGTGCCTGAAATCAGTTGATTCGAACCTCAAAAGAAATACGCCCCCGGAAGAAAAGTGTCCGCCTGTCGGCACGGATACCAGAAGTGTAACGCGCAGAGGTGTAAAGATGTTACACCTTTACAGGTTTGAGAATCTTGCCTTTGAAACGGCTATTTGTTAATATGCCGGGGTATTCTGATACCAACACGCTGGGTCAGAATCGGGTAGAACCTTCCGGGTAAAGCCTTCAGTATTGTTCACCTTTCCAGCCGTCTATTGAGTTACTCCCTGGGTACATTTTTTTGTTTGCCCCGGGTCAGTGATCTGGTTCCGGAAGGAAAGTGTTTTACCCGTGGATATTTAGAATTTAATGATCATTCACCATAGGAATGATCTGCGGAGAGCCGAGATGCATATGCGGATAAAACAGTCCCTGTTATTTTTTATCACCCTGATCTGCGTTGGAATGATCACCACTGCCCATGCAGACACCGATTCCCTTACCACACGCCCGGCCACGGAAGCCGATATCAAACATTTCTACTCCGAACTCTCCAAACTATCCCGGCCCATCTACCTCGTACATATGCTCTACCGGGAATGCTATAAAATAGAAGGGGAGTATTCCTTCAGGAAAATTGAATCCAAAACCGGGGCCACCTATTATCTGGGCTATAAGCCGGATAAAAATCTGCTTGTCACCGATGCGACGCCCAATAAATCCAAAGCAACCATTAAAGGTGAGGTCACCTCCAACCAGCTTTCCGACTGCCCGAAAGTAAACACCTACGAACGCATGAAACGTGTCTATGTTGACGGCGACAAAACCGTCGGTTGGGTGTTCGAAACCGCAGAACCCTATTGCCTCCTCCCGGTTTACCTTTTCCCCCAGGGCGACAGGGGCTGCGTCTATGCCTATTGCAAATTAACCTGCCACGCAAATACCGAAACCAAATTGTTCACCCTGGACAAAACGTTCGCGGAGATCATACGGGAAGATTTAAAACCGAATCGACAGATTGACAAGCTTGACCCTTATGATAAACGGTCATGCAATCAACTGGACTGAGGTCCGGCACGCTTACCCGGTATATTCCGCGTTAAATTTCGTTCGTGAAATAGCTGTTTACAGGTGTATACTTTTTGCAAGCATGTCATCATGGAATGAACGACTTGGGGAATGTAGAAAGGGGGCAGACGAATGTCTGTTGGACTTAAAAAAAGGGTGCCCAATATCATCATCGCTGTGGTGGCCCTTTCCCTCCTGCTGATTGGCGTACTGATTACACGTGGGCCGGCGCCTGTTCCCCTTACGGAGAAAGAACGGGCCTGGCTCAGAAAAAATAACGGTCTGATCCGGCTGGCCCCCTGTCCCGGTTGGGAACCCATGGAATTTTTCGATGAATCGGGTTACAGAGGCATGGTGGCCGATTATATCCGTCTCATTGAGCGGAAATTGGATATCCGATTTAAGATCGTCGAATTTGATTCCTGGAGCCGGATTCTCTCAGAAGCCAAGCTGAACAATGTCGATGTGATTGCCGCAGCCCACCCCACGCCGGAACGATGGACCTTTATGAACTGGACCGAGCCTTACCTTGAATTTCCGGCCGTGGTCATTACCCGGAAGGCGGACAGGCGACAGCTTATTCCGGAAAACATGTCGGGAATGAATGTCGGGGTCTGCCGGGATTATGTGGTTGAGTCTTATCTGGCCACCACATATCCGGACATCAGATTGTTTCCGGTGCCGGATGGGGTCGGGGGGCTGGAAAAAGTCTCTTTCGGGGAACTGGATGCCATGGTTCTGGAGCTGCCCAATGCATTTTACAATATAGAGCAACACAAGATCACAAACCTGCGTATGGCCGGAAAGACCCAGTGGGTTGCCAGATACGGGATCGGCACCAGAA
>JAKSBB010000658.1 GCA_022361315.1 Desulfobacterales bacterium | reverse complement strand
TACCGCGGTTGGACAGCCGCCGGCTATAACCGTCTGCATAGCCGATGGGAACGGTGGCAATGGCGGTGGGGTCACTGGTGACATGGGTGATGCCGTAGCTGACCCCGAACCCTTTGGGTACCTGCTTTACCTGGATAATCCGGGAGCGGATGGTCATGGCGGGGGCCAGGGACATGCGGTTTCTGTCCATATCCCCCGATGGCCAGAGGCCGTAGAGGGCGATGCCGGGCCGTACCATATCAAAGTGGGACTCCGGAAGCTCCATCACGCCGGCGGAGTTGGCGGCATGGAGAATCTCCGGCCGGACACCCATCCGTGTCAGTTCATCCGCGGTTTCCTTGAACCGGCGGATCTGATTGCGGGCAAAGGTTTTATCGGCTTCATCCGACTTGGCCATATGGGTATACATGCCTTCCACATGGATGCCTTTCAGGGCCTGAATGGCTACGATATGCTGGATTACGCCGGGCAGATCCATATCCGTGAGCAGGCTGTCGTGGACCATGCCCAGACGCCCCATGCCCGTATCCAGCTTAATATGGACATTCAGGGTTTTTCCTTCCGAAAGCATCCTATCGGATAATGCCTTTGCCTGATCAAACCCGGTAACCGTGGCACGGATTTCATTGGTGGCCATGTAGGCGGCCTGGTCCGGCAGTGTTTCTCCGAAAAGAAGTATGGGAACGGTGAATCCTGCATTTCTGAGTTCAACGGCCTCGGATATCCGGGCCACGGCCAGAGATGATGCACCGCAGTCAAGGACCGTTTTGGCCACGGGAACCGCCCCGTGGCCGTATGCATTGGCCTTGAGCACTGCCATCATCCGGGTGTTGTCCGATGTCAGGCGTTGCAGGGCCGCAATATTTTGGCGCAATGCACCATGGTCCACCTCCACCCGGCTTTGGGGTTGGAGGTGGCGGTCAGAGTTCTTCCGACCGCTCAGATTCATCCTACTTCTCCCAGTCCGTATGCACGGGTATAGTCGGCCCAGGTTTTGAGAACTGCTTTGGTGCGTTCTCCGGGACGGCCGTCTCCGATGGTCAGATCGTTGATCTGGATGATGGGGACGACTTCCTTGTTGGAGGCGGTGATGAAAATCTCATCCATCTCAGACAGTTCGTCCTGCTGGATGTGGCGCAGCTGAATATCGTAGCTGTCCTTCAGCAGGTCCAGGACCACGCCGCGGGTGATACCCGGCAGGATACCGTCCGGCGGGGTGATAAGGGTGTCACCTTTGATGCAGAAAATATTGGTGGTGGTGCCTTCCAGAATTCTGTTCTCCCGGTCCTTGTAAATGGCTTCAATGCCGCCTTCGGCATGGGCCTTCTGCTGGGCAAATACGGCGGACAGGTAGTTGGTGCTTTTGGAGGTGGGGATGAAGCGTTCCATGTCCACGGTGATAACCTTGGCACCGTCCGTATACCACCATTCCGGCAGTTCGTATTTGGGGGTGGCCATGACCATGAGGATGCCGTTACCCTGGGGGGTGACACCATCGGGGCTGATGCCGCCGGAGTATACGATACGGACGTTGGATTCCGTGTGGTGGGGATTTCGTGCCAGGGTCTCCATGACGATGTCACCGATTTCCTTTGCGGAGTGGTTCAGGGTGAGGTTGATTTCCCTGGCCGAGTTTTCCAGCCTGGCAATATGGGCATCCAGGTAAAAGGGGCGTTTGTTGTAGGTGATCAAAAAGTCAAACACACCGTAGCCTCTGAGTACGGTGATATCCTTTGCCGGGATTACGGCGTTATCATCATCTACATATTCTCCGTCAATGTAATAGGTGTCCATAGGTCTTCTCCTCTCCGTGCGTTAATACTATGCATTTATATGCGTAAGTTCGGTTTTCGTCAAACCGGTGATTCAAGATTTTTTGTACAGCAACTGAAATCTGATATATCAGATACTTATCTTTCGTCAAGCAAAAAAATGCCACATATGCAGAAAAATTGCAAATAAATATGCAAAATATGCATAATATTCATTGAATATGAATAAATCGCAATGATGAAATTGGGGTGGGAATGCGTTCCCCGCCCGCAGGTTGCGGGCGGGGCAGGGAGAATTCGTCGGTTTAGGGTTATGCGGCAGGGGGCGTAAATGTTCTCTGGGCCAGTTCTGCATCCAGCATGAGCAGACCGTGGCCTTCCCCGTTTACCAGTTTCAGCTTGTTCAGAATGCCTTCCATGGATGCTTCCTCTTCCACCTGTTCTTCAACGAACCAGTTCAGGAAGTTCCGGGTGGGATGATCGTTTTCGGCGATGGCCAGATCCATGAGATCGTTGATGAGACCGGACACCAGTTTTTCATGGTCATAGGCCAGCTGGAATACCTCAAGGGGGGATTTAAATTCCGTCTTGGGTGCTTCAATGGCTTCCAGGGCCACCCGTCCCCCCTTTTCATTGAGGAACCGATACATTTTCATGGCGTGGAAACGCTCTTCTTCCACCTGGACCAGGAAGAAGTTCTCAAATCCGTTGAGGCCTGTGGCATTAAAATATGAAGCCATGGACAGGTAATAGTATTCTGAGAATAATTCCCTGTTGATCTGGTAGTTGATGGCCTTTTCAAGTTTTTCCGTAATCATGCATCCTCCTTAGAAGGTAAAGGGTTCGGTGAATAATATAAATAGAATAAGACCGGGACCGTGTGCTTCAAGCCTTTATCCGGATCAGGCAGATTTTTTTGTCAAAATTGCTGAGATGCAGCAGACCGATCGGCTGGAAAAATTTTTTTCCATGTTGGGGCCGAACCGGGGGGCGTTGTCGCCGAAAACCAGGCGGGGATTCAGGGGGCGGGGAGGGGCTTGGGCGGTGAGGGCGTTCACCTTGTGCCACCAGTGGGCGCTGGCCTCTGTTTCATCCTCAAAAAAGGTTTGGGTGAAACCGGCATCCGCAAGGAGATCTTCCAAATGGGTCCAGTTTACCAGAAAGGAGGTGGATGCATCCGAAGCCCAGGGCACCGGCATTTCAGGCGCCGGGCCTTCACCGTCGGTAATTTCATGGAGAATGAGTGTCCCACCGGGACGAAGCACCCGGTGGAATTCCTTCAGTGATGCCGTTTTGTCCGGTATATTCATCAAAATATGCTGGCAGAGCACCGCATCAAATGTGTTTGC
>JAKSBB010000529.1 GCA_022361315.1 Desulfobacterales bacterium | reverse complement strand
TTTCATCGGGCCTTTTTATCATAATACCGGTTTAAAATACAGCGTTTGGTGGAAGGTGTGTTTGTCACTTTACGATACCGCCGGTCAAATAGAACGCCGCCCAGTGGAAAGGTGACGGATAGGTTTTCATCAGGTCAATCTGTGCGGACCTGAGTGCTTCGCCAGGTGTCTGGGTTTTCAATGCGCTGTAGAAGTAGTCCATCAGTTCATAGGTGGACTGATCCGACACACTCCATAAGCTGGCCACGACACCGCCGGCACCGGCGTATAAAAATGCCCGGTTAAGGCTCTGGACTTCATCACCCCGGCGAATTTCTCCCACACCGGACTGGCAGGCACTCAACACCACCAGCTTCGGATTCAGGTCCAGGGAGAAGATCTCCAGTGTTTCCAGGTCACCGTCGTTGGCCTGATCCCTTGTTAGCAGCAGTGAGGATTTAAGGGGCTGTTCGGGATCATATATGCCGTGAGCCGCAATGTGAATAATGGCGGTACCTTTAAGATTACCTGCTTTCACAGCGGTTTCCTTAGCGGTTTCCCCTGTCAGTATTTTTTTGTCCTGAAATGCCTGGGATACGACATCCGCCTCTTTTTCAGCAAACGCAAGGGAAGGTTGGTCATCATCCCGAAAGGGGTTGCCTATGGCGAAAATCGAGTTTTGTGTTTTGGTCACCTGTCCTTCGAAGTAAAACAGGCTGGAGGCATTGGGCAACACGGATACCATTGAATCCTGGATGAGAAAGCGGCCGGGTGCGGACGGCAGGCAGATGAAGGGCAAGTAATGGAGTTGGCCTGTGGGAACAAGATAAAGTTTGTCAGCACCCTTGATGCTGCCGGAAATGGGTTCAATCAGCAGACGGGCAAGGGCCTGCCCGATCTCTTCAACATCTGCCTCTTCTTCGGTGTCGATGGCTATTCTGTACTCTGTAACCAAGGTGTCAATTTCATCTGATTTGGCAGGAACGGCAGTTGCCTGCACCTTTCCGTTTCGAATCACCCAAATCAGCAGGCGTTCGCCGTTTAAAAAGTAGGAGACCAACCCTGTATTTTTGTCCAGGCCCGAAGCAATATCCGAGGCCGACATGGTGGCAACACTGGTGGTGGCGGCATAGGAAAGACTCTGGTCTTTTATTCGCTCAAAGGTCCGAGACATTTCCTTCAGTTTGCTTTCATACCTGTTCGATATGGATTTACGATCCTCACCTTTTGCGGTTTGTAACTGCCTGGCCAATACATCAATCTCATCTTGAATTGCTTTTCCCTTTTCAACTAGTCCGGGATCAACCGTTGGCTTTGCCTTGAGAGACCGGCCTGCGAGCATGTCCAGAAAGGCCCTGGCCTTTGCCCGTTCAAGATAGTTAAAGCCTTCTTCATGACGTCCCATATCATAGAGCAGGCCGATCATCTCCCCGTATACGTCCTGAACCGAACCCGCAAAGATTTTTTTGATGGTATCTTCACGCAGTTTCGACCGGGTTTTCTCAATGGCCTCTATGGCAATTTCGAGAAAGATCCTCGCATCCGCCGGACGGTTGTCCCGGATCAGTTTTTGCCCGATCTCGTATCCCATACGCCAGACAATATCCTGGGCGCCGAATGCTGCGGCTTTATCGAGGAATGAACGGAATGTTATCAGATCTTCATCAGCCACTGGTTTGCCGGAACGAATAAACCTGCTTTTCACCTGGAGAGCCTGGTTGACCATCAGGCCGTAGTCTTTACCGATTTTTTCAAAGGCTTTTCTGCCGAGAGCAAAATTGGTTTGGGATTTATCTGGTTCACCGTTTTCTGCGTATACCGCCCCGAGAACAGTGTGATAAAAGCCCACGCCTTCAAAGAAATCCGTGTCATGGAGA
>JAKSBB010000488.1 GCA_022361315.1 Desulfobacterales bacterium | reverse complement strand
GTAGGATCCGGAGCCGTTGTGGGTGTAATCAATATCAACGGAAACACCGCTGCCCCCATCATACCAACTATAGTCTACACTATTGCCGGGGTCGGTGTCGGAAAAACTGCCACCGTCCAGGGTGTCATCCCCGGCCCCCCCGGCCAGGCCTTCGGTGTATCCGGAATGATCTCCACCGACAATCGAATCATCCCCTTCATCACCACTCAGCCAGCGGGTGGTGGTACTGCCGAGAATGGTATCATTGCCGTCGGTTCCATACACCTCTTCAATGCCCATCAGGGTATCTGTAAACAAATCGTTGCCGTCACTGTCTTTCCCTACCCCGTAGTTGCCGGACATGTCAATCATCACCCGGTCAAGATCGCTGGTGTAATAAGACCAGCCGTATGCGACCCAGTCATAATCGTCCGAATCACCGTCAATATAGTCGCTGCCCGTGGTGCCGAAAAAACCGTCAGAATCGGTGCTGCCGGTGAGGGTGTCGTTGTATCCGTCAGCACCGCTTACCGCATCGATATAGGTCAGGATATCCGTATCTCCCCACCCGTCCGTAGCGGTTCCCGATGATAAATCTACATTCACCCCGCCAGGGTCTTCAATGTACATGGCCCGGACTTTCGCGTCCTGAGTGCCGGTGATGGTATCGGCCCCGGCATTGCCCCAGACGTAAAAACGGTTGTCCATATCCTGATCGGAACTATAGTCGTTCAGGGTAATATTAAATTCGTCATCATAGCCGGACCCTTCGATCCGGTCGATATAGTGCAGTTCATCCGTATTCCCCCACCCGTCCGTGGCGGAACCCGTATAGCTGTAACTGCCACTGCCGTGCCATTCGTACTGAATCGTCACATCCATTGCTGCCGGATCTGCCGAATAGTCCGCGTAGTTTTTCGCCTGGGTGTCATCCCAATCGCCGCCGTTCAAGGTATCAACGCCGTCTCCCCCAACCAATGTGTCATAACCGGTGCCACCGTCAAGACTGTCGGCGCCGTCACCTCCAGTGAGGTAATCGTCATCGGCATCACCGTCAAGACCGTCATCTCCGGCTCCACCGTCAAGGGTATCGTTTCCATCCCCCCCGTCAATCTGATCGCCGCCTGCAGAACCGGCCAGACTGTCGTCACCGGCACCACCTTCAATGTCATCCCCGTCGTCACCACCGTCAATGGTATCGTTTCCAGCATCACCGAAAATCAAATCTATGCCGGTACCACCGGTAATCTGGTCTGCACCGTCACCACCGTTGATGGAATCATCTCCGGTGGAACCGGCTAGGATATCATCATCCGTGCCGCCATCCAGGGTATCGTTACCATCACCGCCGTCCAGGCTGTCCTGGCCCAGGGTACCACCGTATAAGTCATCGTTACCGTCATTACCGGCAAGGGTATCATCCCCCTCTCCCCCGTCCAGAAAATCGTTACCGGCACCGCCGTCCAATTGATCATTACCGATTTCACCTACCAGCGTATCTAATCCGCTGTTGCCCAGAAGGTTATCATCACCGTCCCCACCTACAACATTGTCAGCACCGATACCGCCGTCGATGTAATCATTTCCGGTACCGCCGGAAAGCAAATCATCGTCATCCCCTCCGTAGAGAGAATCATTGTCCGCATCGCCATGCAGGGTGTCATTGCCGACACCGCCCTCCAGATAGTCGGCACCGTCTCCGCCGTTCAGGTCATCTGCTCCGGCAGCACCTGAAAGACTGTCATTTCCTGTACCGCCCTCCGCATAATCATCACCGTCCTCACCATCAATGGTGTCATTACCGGCGTCTCCAAAAAGAGAATCTGCATCAAGGCCGCCCGTGATCTGGTCGGCACCGTCCCCACCGTCAATGGAATCCTGTCCGGCCAAACCCGTAAGGACATCATCATCGTTTCCACCGGCAAGTGTGTCTTTTCCATCGCCACCGTCAAGGCTGTCCGAACCGTCTCCGCCGCTCAGATTGTCCGCTCCGGCAGCACCAGTAAGACTATCGTTTCCTGCACCACCTTCAGCATAATCATCGCCGTCTTCACCATCAATGGTGTCGTTACCGGCATCCCCGTAGAGAGAATCTGCATCAAGGCCACCTGTGATCTGGTCGGCACCATCCCCACCGTCAATGGAGTCCTGACCGGCCAAACCCGTAAGGATATCATCATCGTTTCCGCCAGACAGGGTGTCATTGCCATCACCACCGTCAAGGCTATCCGCACCCTCTCCACCACTCAGATTATCCGCACCGGCAGCACCACTAAGACTATCGTCACCTGTACCACCCTCGGCATAATCATCGCCGTCGTCACCATCAATGGTGTCGTTACCGGCATCCCCAAAGAGAGAATCCGCATCAAGACCACCCGTAATCTGGTCCGCACCGTCCCCACCGTCAATAGAGTCCTGTCCGGCAGCGCCTGCAAGGATATCATCATC
>JAKSBB010000777.1 GCA_022361315.1 Desulfobacterales bacterium | reverse complement strand
TATGGGATTCAATTTCTGCTTTTTCCCGGTCCAGATCACGAATTTCATTCAGCAGGGCCTGGCAGCTTTGGGTGGTCTTGCAGGCGTTCCGGAGACCGGCCTCCTTCTGGCTGATATCCGTATTGATCCGGGCAAGTTCTTTCACAAGTTCATCGTTTTCGCGCCGGGCACGCTCAACCTCACGCTTGAGCAGGTATATCTCCCTGCCCTGATTGTACCCTTCTTTGAATGCGTGGGTAAGATGCTCCGGGCAGACATCGTTATAATCACGGCCGCTTAGTCCCAGGCGATATCCTTTGTGTGGGGTGCAATAATGGGTGAGACCCTGACGTCTACCCCTCCGGTAGGTTGCGGCATCTGCGGTGATACCGTATTCCGCACAGGCTTTTCTGTGTTCAGCGATTCTGGCGGGGGCGTATCCCCGGGAGCCGTCTTCATAGCCGATTTCATACCAGTCCGCAGTGGTGCACTCCTCCTTTGTCAGGGTGGCGCAACCTGCGAAAAAAAATAAGAGAATCGTCGTACAGATTAAGCTAGACCAGCGCAATTTAAACTCCCGGGTATTAAGGGTTCCAAAACAAACGTTACATCAGGATCGGAACACTATACCAGAGAATCGGGTGCCGGGAAAGCCTGCCTTACAGCAAAGCAATCCCGGCAGGGGACTAACCGATATCAAAAATGGATTTTGCTCTGACCAATAGCTTGCGGCGATGGGCCAGACCGTTGAGTCCGCCGTTGATTTTTCGGGTGATTTGCTCAAGCTGGTCCTGGTCGGCAAAGTCGTTTAGCTTATGCCTGTCCCAGAACCATCCCGCCACATCCACACACATGTCATCGTCGGTGGCCACAAGATCAGGATCTTCAATGAGGTTTTTATGGAACCGGTTGGTGTCGGTGTACCGTTTATAATTGGCCCGGCCGGTGAGCTGAATCAATCCCCGGCCTTTATACCGCGGCCCGTCACCCGGCTGGGTATTGCCCAGGTCACTGCGCCCTTCGTACGCCCGGCCGCTTGCCAGTTCTTCCCTGAAACGAAGCTCGCCGCTTTCATGCCCGATCTGGGCCAGGAAATGGGCCATCCTCAAGGGAGTGTTGATCTGATAGGCGGCCATGCACTCCGCGATGGGTGTTGAAAAGATCTCAATCGCTGATTCGCCTGCAGCCAGGTACAGCAGTTCCAGAAATGTGTCATCCACAGTTTCCGGCAGCCGTTGACAGAGGGCCTGCATCACCGAATCCCCCGGACAGATCCGGCAATCGGCACCGGATTCTCCCAGAATGGCTTCTTCAAAAGCGGCTATGGCGTTTTTGGTGTTTTTACCGTAAATGCCGTCGCAGGTGAGAGGGAATTCATCCCCGAAGCGATCCGCGTTGAGATTTAACAGC
>JAKSBB010001210.1 GCA_022361315.1 Desulfobacterales bacterium | reverse complement strand
TTGAGGCAATGAATAAATATGGGGCAGAGCAAACCGCCCCTTTTTTCGTGAACCACGCCCAGAACCACACCCAGAACAAAGATCCCGCAGTTACCGGCGATGCCGTAAGGGTGGCAGACCGCAAACAAAAAAGCCTGCCCCGCACAGGCCGCCGGCACAGGCATCCTGGTTTTCAAAAATCCGTAAACATAGCCCCGGAATATGATCTCCTCAATCACCGGCAGAATGGTAAAGGCCATGATCAGCCAGAAAATGATTTCAGCACTGTTGGGGGAATGATTGATATACTGGATCAGGGAATGGGGATTAACCGCTGTGCCCAGAAGAGACGTCACCGCCACCATGACCAGGGTAATGGCAATATTGACGGGAAACACCATGCCCAGGGAAAATAGGAAATCCCACCCCGTATCCCTCAGGGACCGGAACTTCAGGTAGGGCCGCAGCCCCAGACGTCGTCCTGCGGCCAGAACATACCAGAGGGAACCGCCCTCAAAGATGACTGTGACCAGGATCAGCAGGGGCATCACCAGCCAGGGACGAAAGGATACGGCCTCCCACTCGAAAAGGAAGCGGCCGCCGCCGTAGTACAGGGCAAAAGCCACGGCCGGCATGAGCAGATAAATCCAGGGCAAGGGCTGTCCCCTGGGACTGCCGGGGCAATTGAATTGCCCGGATCTCAGTCCGTTCCAGACCGGATGGGGTTCCGGATACGAAATCGGATGTGAAGGGTCGACGTTCATGAGCGGTTCTGCCCCTGATGGATTGCGTAAGTCTTACCCTTAATAATCAGCTTTTTTCAAAGGCTTGTAAACCCCTCTTTCCCTGAACCCCGTCCATACCTGTCTCATTATATATCTTCACCGCCAGAGTAATCTTGTACAGAACTGTTAGGATCAGCAGCCCAATGGCTGCTACACCTGCAGAGATCACCAACTCATGGAGGCTGGGGAAATACTCGGTGACATGGTGCAGGGGAGACGGGACAAAGCCGCCGGCGATCATCCCCAGCCCTTTATCGATCCAGGTGCCGATAAAGACAAGCACACAGGCCGTCACGAGAAGCAGTTCATTTTTCCGGGTGCGGGGAATGAGCAGCAGTGTCAGCCCCGTAACCATGGCAGCCAGAGAGAACCACATGAAGGGAACCATGGCGGATTTCCCGTGGAGACCGGCGTAAAGATAGCGGAGATGGTCCATGTGGGAGGGTATCCCGGAATAGAAAGCCACAAACACTTCGCATCCCAGAAAAAACAGATTGGCCAGAAGCCCGTAGGCCGCGATCACCCCGAGGGTCTGGATGGCCTGCCATCCCGGATCAAACCGGGTGGTCTTCCGGATAAACATGGCCAGGAGAATCAGCAGTGCCGGCCCGGAGGCAAAGGCGGAGGCCAGGAATCTCGGTGCCAGCACAGCGGTCAGCCAGAAACCCCGGCCCGGAAGACCGCAGTAAATAAAGGCCGTCACCGTATGGATGGAAAAGGCCATGGGGATAGAGATGAGAATAAGGGGTTTTGTCCACCAGGGCGGGTTTATCCCGTTTCGTTCGGCATCCAGAACGGTCCACCCGATGATGATGTTCAACACCATGTAGATGAAGAGGACGTTTCCGTCCCAGAAGAGCATGGACCAGGGGGTGGGGTGGAAAAACACGTTCAGGGCCCGCATGGGTTTGCCCAGGTGAATCAGCAGGAAGAGAAAGCACATGACGATGGCGGACACGGCCAGGAACTCCCCCAGGATGGTGATCCGCCCGAAATCTTTGTAATTGTGAAGATAGTAGGGCAGCACCAGCATAACGCCACCTGCGGCCACCCCCACGAAATAGGTCATCTGGGCCGTATAAAATCCCCAGGAGACATCCCTGCTCTGGCCGGTGACCATCAGGCCGTTAATGAGCTGGTCCGCATAGAACACGGCCCCGGTGCCGATAACCGCCAGAAGGCAGCCCATCCATATCCAGTATCTTCTGCTTCCGTTCAATGCCAGTTCAAGCATGGTTCGTTTCTCCGTGGCCCGGCAAAGTATCCATAGACATCATGGCTGAGCGGTCACCGGTAAAGCGGCCGGGCGTTCACTGCGGCACCGGCGACCCTTGATCACCAGGCACTATATATTCAAGGAGTAAATTTCGAGTAAATCGTCTGAGGAAAGATACGCATTGTGAGATTAGGAACGGGTGAAACGCAGATATAATGCTTCCAGTTCCGGATTCTCCGATACCCCAAGCGTTTCCGCGGCCTGTTTGTAATGACACCAGGTGTCAGAAACCCGGCCGATCCGCCCCTGGGTATGATAGAGACGCATCAAGGCCCCGTAGGCAGACTCATCACAGGGGTCGATTTCCAGGATTTTATGGTGGGTTGCCAGGACGTTGTCATGATCTCCCACCGCCCCGTAACGGTCTGCAATGGCCCGCAGATTTTCCAGTCTCCCGGATCTCAATTGTTCGCGTAGCGGTTCCG
>JAKSBB010001080.1 GCA_022361315.1 Desulfobacterales bacterium | reverse complement strand
GTTATAATCCTATATCAACGAAGCCAAAACTTCGTTATGTACTAAAACTTTAAGGTCGACCTCGTCTTGCTGTTAGGCTTGACGAGTTGTTTTCTGACCCGCTCATTGCTTTTTTCACTGACCAATTTTCAAAGATCAAACCTGTCTTTGCGAGGCAGCGTTGTGCTGCTGTCTCGTGAAGACCGGCGTAATATGCCTGAACTTTAATCTGGTGTCAAACACTTTTTTCAGAAAAATTAAACTTTATTTTGATGATATCAAAATTTTCTATTAATTCAGACAGTTCAAAAACCCCAAATTCCAGTGGCAATCACAACAAGGGATGTCATTGATAAAACAATCCTGGTAAAACGGGTCATCCAAAACATAATCACACCGGGTTTCACACCAGGAATGGCAGTTGGGATAGTCATATTTTTTTACCTTTGACCTGAAATCCATATAGTCCTGGCTGTTCCATATGGAAAAGGGATCCCTTTCCAATAGGTTTCCGAAGATAGTGGGGTTGACGGTTTTGGTATATCCGATGCGCATGGTTTGGTAACCGTGCCAGAGAAAGTAACAAGGGGATACCCGGCCGTCCCAGGTGACAAACATGGCTTCCTCTTCTATAAAGGGGCAGTAGCGCTGAATCTTTGGACGGATGCCCGGCAGGGTGAGCGCCATTCCATACGTATCCGAAATATCCCGGGTTTCTTCAAAGATACCCTTGATCCGTTCGAGATATACCGGATCTTCATCCAGAAGGTGGAAGAGGTTCAGGTAGATCCCCTGCGACAGGGCATCATCCTTCATATCCCTTACCAGGTTACAAACCCGTTCATCCTCCCGGGTCTTGTGAAACTTCCAGGCAGCCTTCTGGTACTGACTGATATCAAGACCCTCAGCCGCCGCCATCTTTTTATACTGTTCAAACAGAGCCAGACCTTCCGCCGAATTGTCCATAAAGGCCTGCTCCTGTTCTATTTCCCGGTGGTAAGCGGTCAGATGGGTGACCAGGATAAAGTCCACC
>JAKSBB010001180.1 GCA_022361315.1 Desulfobacterales bacterium | reverse complement strand
TCTTCACCTTCGGGGGCGAAAAAGTCGGCTCTTTCCCAGCCGGCGATCATGGAGAAGGCCGCACCGTTGTCTTTCAGACGGTCATGGACGGGAGAGCAGATAACGGGTCTTGCGGTTTCACGCTGGCGGTTGGGATAGTGGTGTTCGTACAGGATACCAACGGATTCCACCACGCGGTCGTGGAGGTAGCGGCTGTTTTGCTGCCAGGGGAACCAGCGACGGACATCAACGGGCCAGAGCTGTTCTTCGGGATACCCTTGAGATACCCACTGGGCAATGGCGCGGCCGACGCCGGCGGAACCTGCGATACCTACGGAGTTCATGCCGCAGCCGACGAAGAAGTTTTTCACGTGGGGAACTTCACCCACCATGAAGGCGTTGTCCGGGGTGAAGGATTCAGCGGAGATCTGCAGGTGGCGGATCTGGGCTTCTTCAAGTGCGGGGAAACGGTCGAAACCGCAATCCATGAAGGGCTCCAGGAGATCCCAGTCTTCGGCCAGCTCGGTGAATTTCCAGTTCTCGGGGATACCTTTCATGCCCCAGGGCTTGGCCACTTTTTCAAAACCACCCAGGAGGATGCCGCCGGACTCTTCTTTGAAATAGGTTTCACCGTCAAAGTCGCGAACGGTGGGGAAGTGTTTTTTCAGTCCTTCGATGGGCACGGTGATGGCGTGGAGATGTTCTGCAGCGTGCAGGGGAAGGCTGACGTTGACTTTTTTGCCGATGGCCCGGCTCCACATACCGGCACAATTGATCAGGTATTCGCAGGCGATGTCACCGTTTTCGGTTTTAACGCCCTGAACAACGCCGTCTTTGGTGACAATGTCGGTTACCTTGCAGTTTTCGATGATGGTGGCACCACCGTTTTTAGCGCCTTTGGCCAGTGCCTGGGTGGCACCGATGGGATCCACCTGGCCGTCGTTGGGCAGGTAGAAGGCGGCCTTAAGACCCTGGGAACTCATGCCCGGTACCATGTCTTCGGCTTCTTTCAGGCTGATCTCATGCATGTCGATGCCGAAGGCTTTGGCCATGGCAGCGCCCCGCAGCCATTCCAGCCGGCGGTCTTCGGACTGGCAGACGCCGATGGCGCCGGTTCTGACAAAGCCGGTGTTCACGCCGGTTTCTTCGCCGAGAACGGCATAGAGTTCGGTGGCGTATTTGGCCAGGTTGGTCATTTCCTGGTTCTGGCGGAGCTGGGCCAGAAGACCGGCTGCGGCAAAGGTGGTGCCGGAACCCAGTTCTTTTCTTTCCAGCAGTACGACATCTTTAAAACCTACTTTTGTCAGGTGATAAGCAGTGGAACATCCGACGATGCCGCCGCCGATGATGACGACTTGGGCCTGTGTGGGCATTGTTGCGGTCATGGTTTCCTCCGTAATGTGTTGGGCCGGGGTGCCGGCCGATATTGGGTTGGTCTTAAATTCAGTTGTGTTTGCACCGACTCTAAATAGCAACAGGTGTACCAGAGTGGATAAGTGATTTACTGTGTTGTCTGTTTTGTCTTTGTTGCCGGTGTGTTAGATTAAAATTTGTCGTCCGTTATCTGTGCATCAGAGTTTGGTTTTAGAAAGCGTTGATGCATTTAGGCATCATTCTCGCATGGGGATATGCCGATTTGCATCAAAACGTGGTATACTGATTTTCATTCGCATACTGCATGACGTTTTAAAGGAGAGTGCCGGACCATGTTCAGGCAGAATTTAAGTTTAAGTGAGAGTATCACGGCCGGGGATTTTGAACTGATCTTCGGGGCCATCATGAAGCATTCTAAGGATGGGCTGTTCGTTGTGGATGCCCGGGGGATTGTGGTCATGGTGAACCATGCCACGGAGGAGATGTTCGATTTTGACGGGTCGGCCGTGCTGGGTCGCAATGTGAAGGACCTGGTGGATGAGGGCTTTTACCAGCCTTCGGTTTCCCTGCTGGTAATCCGGGAGAAAAAGGCCATTACCCTGATTCAGACCACCCATAAGGGCAAGCGGATCCTGTCCACCGGTATTCCCATTTTTGATGAGAAAGGCGCGGTCCGGTTCGTACTGGTCAACGACAGGGATGTGTCCCATATTAACCGGATGGCAGATACCCTGGTGGTGGAGGACGGGCGTGAGGAGGATTTGCGCATGGATTTCTCGGATCTCGGCCTTGCCGCCAATCTTCTGGAAGGCATGGTGATCCGGAGTCCGGCCATGGAAAAAGTAATCCGCACGGCGGTACGGGCCGCAAGGTTCGATGTCCCCCTGATCATCACGGGGGCTTCCGGCGTAGGTAAAACCATGATTGCCAAACTGATTCACCACCTCTCCGACCGGCGGAATCAGCCCTTTGCCGACCTTAACTGCGGGGCCATCACCGAAAGCCTCATTGAATCAGAACTTTTCGGCCATGAGGCCGGGGCTTTTACCGGTGCGGCCCCGGGGGGGAAGAAAGGCCTGTTTGAGATTGCCCACCGGGGAACCCTCTTTCTGGATGAGATCGGAGAGATCCCCCTTGCGGTCCAGGCCAAGCTGCTCAAGTTCATTGAAAGCATGGAATTGATCCGGGTGGGCGGCACCCTGCCCGTGAAGATCAATACCCGGGTGATTGTGGCCACCAACCGGGATCTGGAAAAAATGGTGGCGGAGGGCAAGTTCCGGAGTGATCTCTACTTTCGCCTCAACGTGGTACCCATTGAAATTCCCAGCTTGTCGGACCGGCGGGAGGAGATCGTCCCCCTGGCCACCCTGTTCCTGGACCAGCTCAACCGGGAATTTAAAACAAAGAAAATGTTGTCCCGGGCCGCCCGGCATGCCATGGCGGCCTATGATTTTCCAGGCAACGTAAGGGAGCTGGAAAACCTGATGAAGCGTCTGGTGGCCATGACCGAGGGGGAAATCATCGAGCTGCGGCACCTGCCGCCGGTATTCCGTGCCCAGGGGACTGAGGACTCCGACGGCGGGGAAAGTTTTCAGCAGAAGGTGGCGGACTATGAGTATCGGCTGATATCAGATGCGGTGCAACGGTACGGCAGTCAGCGGCAGGCGGCAAAGATGCTGGGGATCAACCAGTCCACCTTATCCAGGAAACTGAAGCGGCAGCCGTCCTATATCGTCCACTGAACCAAACGTGTAGATTTTAAGTGTAATCCAGTATGGCCTTGCCTTGAAAAGTCCTGGCTGATAAATCTTATAGGGTATCTGCTGAACCGGACCGGGAGATTACATGGAACAGACACCACTCAAATTTTGCGGCACTGCTTTTCCCTGCGTAGATAAGGTTGCAGGCGGCGAAAGCATGCACCGCCTGCTGGAAAAACGCATCGTGTTTATCGTTGGAAAAGGGGGGACAGGCAAATCCACCCTTACCACCGCTTTGGGGATGGCTGCTGCAAGACTTGGTAAACGGGTGCTGCTGGTGGAAGCGGGGGATGGCGATAGTCTCGGTCCGATTTTTGTCGGAGAAACATTGCCTGATGCCCCCAAGGCACTTGAAACCAACATCTGGGGGGCCCGGATCAATCCCCGGACCGTGATCGATGAATATGTTCACACCTTTGTGCCGAGTGGTTTTCTGGCCGGCACCATTTCCAGATCTTCTCTGTTTGAACACCTGGCCGCTGCCACCCCGGGCCTGAAAGAGGTGATGACGCTGGGGCAGATCTGGCGGTGGGAACAGTCTGGCCATTTTGATCTGATCATTGTGGACGCACCGGCCACAGGACACGGGTTAAGCCTGTTACGGGTACCACAGACCCTGTTGAAGATGATCCGCATCGGCCCCATTGCCAGCCAGACCCGGACCGTTCTTGAGACCCTGCGGGATCCGGCCAAAACCGGCATTGCCCAGGTTACCCTGGCCGAGGAACTGCCCACCCGTGAGGCCCTGGAGTTTGAAGCCGGTGCGCGGGATCAGTTGAATATGGCCCATGACCTGATCTTCATTAACAGTATTTACCCGGATGTGTTTGACCGGGATGAACAGGTGCTTATCCGATCCTTGTTGAGCAGCTCTCCTGATGCGTTGCCCGACGGTGTTTCAGCCATGCTGGCGATTGGGGGGCAGGAGATTAACCGCCGAATCCTTCAGCAGGCTTATATTGATAAGCTTTCATCCCGAACCGCGTCTGCCCTGGTGGAAATCCCCTTCTTTTTTTCGGGGACCTTCGGCCTGGATGAAATAAAAGACATTGCCACCCTTTTCGGGAACCTCATGTCCAAAGCAGAAGAGGTGGCCAATGCTTGATTTTGTTTCAGTACCGGAAGGCCCGAAAGTCATTGCCTGCTGTGGCAGTGGCGGTGTGGGGAAAACAACCGTTTCCGCCGTGCTGGGGCTGCAGGCCGCCATCAGTGGTAAGAAAACCCTGGTTCTGACCATTGATCCGGCCAGACGCCTGGCCGATGCCCTGGGGTTGGATTCCTTTTCCCACGACGCCCGGCGCGTACCCCTTGAGAATCTGAGTGAATACGGCATCCGGCCGCAAGGTGAACTGTATGCCATGATGCTGGACACCAAACACACCTTTGACCGCATCATTTCCCATCATGCATCGCCGGATCTGCAGGCCTCCATCTTTAATAACAGGTATTACAGGCACATTTCCGCCACACTGGCCGGTTCCCATGAGTATATG
Organism: Desulfobacterales bacterium; assembly: GCA_022361315.1. The sequence goes on along the minus strand of JAKSBB010001180.1, from coordinate 5,574 downwards.
GCCATGGAAAAAGTATACGAACTTTACACTGAGGGGCAGTATGATTTAATCCTGCTGGATACTCCGCCCAGCCGCCGGGCCCTGGATTTTCTCGATGCCCCGACCCGGATCACCGATCTGTTGCAGCATAATTTTTTCTGGAAGTTAAGCCGCCCGTACCTTAAAGCGGGGCGATGGGGGTTTAAGCTTTTTTCTCGTATGGCATCTCCCGTGTATAAAGCTGCCGGGCATATTCTGGGCAGCCGGATGCTGGACGATGTGATTGATTTTTTAAGATTGTGGGATGATGTCATGTTCGAAGGCTTCAAAAAACGGGCGGCTGCTTTCAAATCCATGCTGTCCGGGCCGGATGCCTTGTTTTTTGCCGTCACCAGCCCCATGGGGACTCCCATGAATGAAGCCCTTTTCCTGTATGACCGGCTTGAGGAATATGAAATACGGTTTGGCGGGTTCATCGTTAATCGGGTACATCCGAAAATTGATTACAGGGTGCCTGATACACCGCCTGAAGAAATTGCCGACAACATGTCAACATCGTTATGGGGCAAACTTCAAACCAACTTCAGGAATTTCAAACACCTGGGTGAAAGTGATCATAGGGCCCTTGAATACCTGAGACGCCGTATCGGGGAGGAAACGCCTGTACACCGGATTGCTTTATTTGAAAATGATATTCATCAGCTGGGGGGGCTTCTGGAGATCCGGCATCAGTTGTTTGATCGGCGGGCACCCCGGCGTCCGGAGGCAGCTGCCGGAGCTGATAAGATAAGCCAATGCGGTTAATTTTTTACTAAGCAAGGATGCCTTGCCCACCTGTTAACCCGAAAGAGAAGACATAGCAATGACACATCTTGAAGAGCTTAACACGACTATTTCAAATATCATAAAGGCAACCTCCTATGAGGCTCAGCTTGAGGCCGGAAAAGATCTCTTTGCCTTTACCGTACGAAAGGATGTGGATGACACCATCAGGGAACTGGCTGAAAACATCGCCATGCTGATGATTCAGAAGGAAGGCCGGGAACTTCATCTGGAATTTTTGTTTCAGGATCTTAAGGCCGCTGATGAGGACCTCTATAATGCCAAACATGATCCTTTGACCGGTTTACCCAACCGGGCGCTTTTTTACGAGATTCTGGCCCAGCATTTTGATGGTTGCAAAAAAGAGGGGAAAAAAGCGGCTCTCATCATTATTGATCTGGACAAATTTAAACCCATCAACGACACATACGGGCATGATGCCGGGGATGGCTTGCTCGTGGATGTGGCGGAGCGGCTGAAAACCGTTGTGGGAGAGCGTGGGTTCCCGGCACGGCTGGGTGGGGATGAATTTGTGGTCCTGTTTCCGGAACCGGAAAGTGAGAACGAAGTGCATACTTTGGTTCAGAATATTCTGCTCAGCATAAAGAAACCCTTTGATATTGAAGGCAAACATGCGTTTATTGACTCCTCCATCGGTATCAGTTTCCTTGAGAACACAATGGAAGAGCCCGGTGCCTGGCTCAAGCGGGCGGACCAGGCCATGTACGGGGCCAAAAAGGCGGGCCGGGGACGTTATGTGGTATATTCTATGCCTTAAGTCATACTGGCTTGACAATGAAACTGGCATCAATGATACTTCTTGTATTTCCCCATGGCAGTTGGAGTTTCTAAATCCACAATACCGGCAACACTGGTGAAAGGAGCGTCACATGGCAATCATCACAATCTCCAGAGGCAGTTACCACAACGGCAGAGCAGTGGCTGAAAAACTTGCTGATAAACTGGGGTATGAATGCGTTTCCCGGGACCGGATTATTGATCAGCTCGAGGATTTTCATCTGCCTGAAATCAAGCTGAAACGGGGGCTGAATGACGCCTTCTCCCTTCTGGACAGGTTTCCCAACGGAAAGAAACGGTATATTACGGCCATGCGGGCGGCCCTTCTTAAGAAATTCTGTCAGGGCAATATCGTATACCACGGCCTGAGCGGACATCATTATATCAAAACCATTTCCCATGTATTGAAAATACGTATCGTGGCGGATCTTCAAAACCGGGTTGAGGCAGAGATGAAACGGGCGGATATCTCTGCGGAGAAAGCCCGGATGTTGTTGAAAAAGGACGATGAGGAGCGGCGGAAATGGGCCATGTTCCTCTATGATATCGATTTGTTTGACTCGTCTCTCTACAATCTGGTGATCCGGATCGGCCATTTTTCAGAGGATGATGCGGTGAAGATCCTGGCAGATGCATCTCAGTTACCCCTGTTTCAGGAAACACCTGAATCAAAGGCCGAACTGGAAGATGCCGCCCTGGAAGCGGAGGTGGACCAGGCCCTGTTTGATTTTCCAACGGCTCAGGTCCATGTTAAAGACAGACACGTACGCGTCGGGCTCAAACTTCCGGAAGATCAGAAGGAAGAGATTCAACAGCGGATCGAAGGGTTGCTGGAACCTATTGAGGGCATTGCCAGTCAGGAATTTGATATTGCACCCTATTATTAAATTCCTCCGGAGCAATATCCGTAATAAGATGCGTCGAGATGATATCATCGGGGTTCAAACCAAAGATATCACCTCCAATCTTACACCTTGAACCTGGAGACCATCGCATTGAGGGTCTCGGCCAGGGCTGAAAGTTCACTTGCACTTTCCTGTACCTGCTGGCTGCCTCCTTTGATCTCTTCGGCCGCCTGGCTGACGCCCGTGATGTCCCGGGTGACTTCACCGGCAACGGTGGAGGATTGATTCACGTTTTCGTTGACCTCTTGAACGCCGGTTGCGGCCTGGGCCACATTGCTGGAAATTTCCCGGGTGGTGGCGGATTGTTCTTCAATGGCTGTGGCCATGTTCACAACAATGTCGTTGATATCGCTAATGACCCGGGTGATATTCCCGATGGCATCCACGGATTCCTGGGTGGTGTGCTGAATCCCGGCAATTTTGTCACTGATTTCCTTGGTTGCCTCTGCGGTCTGCTGGGCCAAAGCCTTGATTTCCCCTGCCACAACAGCAAACCCCTTCCCGGCGTCTCCGGCTCTTGCTGCTTCTATGGTGGCGTTAAGGGCAAGCAGATTGGTTTGCTCTGAGATATCTTCAATGGCTTCAGTGACTTTGGAGATGGCTTCTGCCGCTTTACCCAAGGCATCCACCTTTTCGGAAACCTGCCCGGCATCCGCTACGGCCTTCCGGGTAATATCACTGCCTTTGGCCGTATTTTTAGAGATTTCCCTGATGGTGGCAGTCATTTCTTCTGCAGAAGAGACAATCATGGTGATGCCGGCTTCTGCCTCTTCAGAGGAGGCCGCAACCATGGTCATATTCTGACTGAGTTCCTCGGCGGCTGCGGAAACTGATGACGCGTTCGAGGCGGTGTTGTCACAATTTGATGCAATCTGTCCGGATACAGCTGACAGTTCGGTTGAAGAGGCGGTTAACGTGTTGGAACCCTGAATCATCTCCTGGAGCATACCTCTCAATTTATCCGCCATGCTGTTCATGGCAGATGCCAATACACCGATCTCGTCTTTCTGGTCTATATCAATGGTTTTTCTGAAATCACCTCCGGCCATGACATTGGCCTGGGAGACGGCTGCTTTCAATGGCCGGGTTATCATCAGTGTCAGCACGATGCCCAGGGCAATACTTAGAAGAACACCGGCGACCAGCAGGACGCCGATGATCCAGCGGGCCCTTTCCCCGGATTTGATGATTTCGGCCGACGCTTCTTCAACCAAGGCAAGGCTCCCTTTCAGAACAATATCCACATTGTTTTCAAAATCATAGATGTGGCTTTTAAAGGGTTTCATCATCTTGTTGCCCTGTTGTGGCGTGATGTCTGTGTTCTCAAGTACCTTCCGGGTCAGGTCGAGAAAACCACTGACATATTTTTCATAGGCGGTTTTTGCATCGGAGGCCGCCTGCTTCACTTCCGGTGTGAGATGAGGGTCAGCGTTTACACGGGAAATCAGCTTGTCCATCAGGGAAAGGGTTTTGTCGGAAACGGCTTGGAATTTTTTAATATACCCGTTCTGTTTGTCGGGTTTACCGATATTCAGGAAAAAATCTTTTTCATATCGCCGGTGTTGCAACGCGAAAATCTTGAGTTCTTCCGCTTCCTTGAGAAAGTTGACATTCATGTTTACAAGGGTTTGGACCTGGCTGATATTGCTTGAAATTTGAAAAAATCCGATGCCACCCACAAATGCGGTTATGAATGCCACGAACATAAATGAACCGATCAGTTTTTTACCCATGGATAAATTTTTGAACACTGACATACCAATCCTCCATACGTTTATTTAAGAATGGTGATGTGCAAATTTTTCGGAAGGGATATTAATAATATAGTAACAATTTCAAAAAGATATGCAAGTAAAAGAAGGGCTGTAACTGTTTGATCTGCAATTCCTAACACAATCCTAACTATTTGCTGTCATTTTTCGTCGGATTGTATGGGTGTGAAAAAAGGAGACCGGAAGGTGGGATTCTTCATCTGAAATAAAAAAGGACCTGCTCCCGGTCGGGGCAGGTCCTTTTGTCAAACCTCTTCTAAAATGCTGTCAGGAAGGCCGACAGTATTTTAGAATTGAATTAGCCGAAGGTCTTCTGAATAGCAGTCTCAACTGCATCCACAACACGATCCACCTCTTCTTTGGAGATGATCAGGCTGGGGGCGAAGTTCATGACGGTATTCAGACCGTGGAAGCTGGAGTTGGTCCGGCCGACGATCACGTTTTCAGCAAGAACGTTGCCCATGAGCTGAGCCATCTGGGCTTCGGTAACCGGTTCTTTGGTTTCACGGTCGTTGACGAACTCAAGGCCGCAGAACAGACCCTGGCCGCGAACGTCACCAACGGCGTCGTACTTGGTCAGTGTCTGGAGGCGTTCCATCAGGTAGTTGCCCATTTCAACGGTGTTGTCCAGGAGGTTCTCGTCTTCGATGATCCGGGTGCTTTCCAGGGCCGCAGTCATGGCTGAGGTGCAGCCGCCGTATGTGGAGATGTCGCGGAAGTAGTTCAGGCGGTCATCCGGATCTGCGGGATCGCAGAGGAAGACATCGTAAACCTGCTGTTTTACCACGGTGGCGGACAGGGCTTCGTAGGAAGAGGCCAGGCCTTTTGCCATGGTGATGATGTCGGGATCCACGTCAAAGTGTTCGTGGCCCCAGAATGTACCGGTTCTGCCGAAACCGCAGACAACTTCGTCCATGATCATCCAGATATCGTATTTCTTACAGATTTCCTGGAGGATGGGGAAGTATTCGGGTACGGGTTTCAGGATACCGCCGCCGGCAGTAATGGGCTCTACGATGAGGCCGCCGATGGTGTCTGCACCTTCTTTGAGGATGATGTCTTCAACCTTGCGGGCACATTCGATGTCGCAGTTGCCGTAGGTTTTTTCATAGGGGCAGCGGTAGCAGCAGCAGTGGGGGAATTCAACAAAGCCTTCCAGGAAGGGGCCGAAGCCTTCTTTTCTCTGGGCCTGACCTGTTGCACTCATGGCACCGATGGTGGTTCCGTGGTAGTCACGGTCACGGTACATGATTTTGTATTTACCCTTACGTTCCGGAGCAATTCTGGAAGCCTGACGA
>JAKSBB010000368.1 GCA_022361315.1 Desulfobacterales bacterium | reverse complement strand
CGCTCTTCCGATCTCTGGCAGTCGTCAAACTTGAAGTGAATAAAGGTTTCCGAACCGTTGATTTCCGAAATCTCCACCTGTGACCGGATCTCCACATCATCTTCCGCCTGACGGTTCAGGAAGAGGTGATTGGGCCGTACACCGAACTTGTAGTTGCCGGGTTCAAGGGTGTTGAAAGGTGTCTGATTGTCAAAGGTCAGGTCCTTGCCGATGACGATACGGTCCGCCTCAATCCGTCCGTTGAAAAAGTTGATGGGCGGATCGGAAAAAAGTTCAGCGGTTTTTACACTGGCAGGATTCCGGTAAACGTTGGATGTGGCACCGGTCTGAAGGATTTTACCCTCATCCATAACCACAATGTTGCCCCCCAGTTTCAAGGCTTCGGACGGCTCTGTCGTGGTGTATACAACCACGGACTGACGCTGGTCAAAGATCGCCTGGAGTTCTTCCAGCAGCTCTTCCCTCAGCTTGTAGTCCAGGTTCACCAGGGGTTCGTCCAGCAGGAGAAGGTCAGTATCCTTCATCAGGGCCCTGGCAATGGCCACACGCTGCTGCTGCCCGCCGGAAAGCTCCGAAGGCAGACGGTCCAGCATGGGCTCCAGGTGCAGTACCTTGGCGGTTTCCATCACCCTTGCCTCGATCTCGTCCGCAGGCGCACCGCTTACTTTCAGGGGAGATGCGATATTGTTGTAAACGGTAAAGGAAGGGTAGTTGATAAACTGCTGATAGACCATGGCAACGGACCTTTTGCGGACCGACACGCCGGTGACGTCCTGGCCGTCCACCAGGAGTTTGCCGGACGTGGGCCTGTCCAGCCCTGCCATGATTCTCAGCAACGAGGTTTTTCCGGCGAGGGTTCTGCCGAGAATCACATGACGAGAACCAGACTTGAGATCAAGACTGAGATCGGCCAGGTGATGCTCTCCCTCCACCACTTTATTAATGTGCTCTAGGGTAAGCCCCATTCTTTGATTGCCTCCTGCAAACAATTGTGCCCGCTCGTTTGACGCAACCCTGCGAAAAGGCTTCCGCAGATCTACGAAAAACACATACAAACGAACTGATTTTTCCCATCATCATACTTTTTAAAACTTTAATCTTAGCGATTGCTACTATTAAAGTTATGTTATCTGTTATTAGAGTTCCGTGATGAAGTCAAGAAAAAAAAGTTAAAAAAAGATAATAAAAAGTTGAAATTAAAACAAAAAAAGATTAGAAAAGAACATAAACATTCCTATAAATGCAAAGATATGATAAAAAAACAAAATAAAACGATCATAGATGTTCGTTTTTTATTGAACTCTTTCCGGATGATTCCGGCTGGGATTAAGCTTAAATAAAGGGGTTTCCACGTGGAGACACAGGTATTAGTCATAGGGGGCGGGGCAACCGGTACCGGGGTGGTCAGGGATCTGGCACTGAGGGGAATCGATTGTATCCTCATTGATCAAAAAGATATCAACTCAGGGGCCTCCGGCGCCAACCACGGACTGTTGCACTCCGGTGCCAGATACGTGTTCAAAGACGGAGACGCCGCCGCTGAATGCCACCGGGAAAACCAGTTGCTCAAGCGGCTGGCCCCCCATTGTATCGAAGATACCGGGGGATTGTTCGTGGCCGTGGAGAAAGATGACGACGATTATGTGGCCAGGTTTCCCGAACTCTGCCGCAAATTCGGTATCCCCGTGGAAGAACTGACCCCGGAAGCGGCCAGAGAAATCGAGCCCTGTCTGGCCGAAGACCTCAAAGCCGCCTTTGCAGTACAGGACGCCGTCATCGATCCCTTCATGCTTTCGCTGGACAACGCGGCCGACGCCATGGCCAACGGTGCCACAATCATGAGAAATATCAAACTGACCGGATTTGACAGGGAGGACGGAAAACTCGTGGCCGCCCGGGTGGAACACCGGCGTACCGGAAAAACCTTTACCATTGCCGCCGATCAGTTTGTAAACGCCACAGGCGCCTGGGCCGATTCCGTGGCGACCATGGCCGGTGCCAATATCTCCATGAGTTATTCCAAAGGATCGCTTTTGATCACCCAGGCCCGGATGAACGAACGGGTGATCAACCGCCTGCGCCCGGCATCCGATGCCGACATCCTGGTGCCCGGCGGCACAGTGTCCATTATCGGGACCACTTCAATCGAGATCGATAATCTG
>JAKSBB010001229.1 GCA_022361315.1 Desulfobacterales bacterium | reverse complement strand
AGGGCATCACCAGGTCCGCGTCCACATGGGATTCCTGGGCCAGCCGACGGCCATGGGCCTTTCTCATCTCGTAGACGTTTTTGCCGTCAATGGTGGAGTCGGGCCGGGCAAAGTAGATGTACTCGAAGATACACAGGGATTTCTTCTTCGCCGCCCGGGGGTGGCGCAGGCTTTTTATCCCGTCTTCGTTGATAATGACAATTTCCCCGGGTTCCAGTTCCCGAATGAATTCCGCCTGGATGAGGTCGAAGGCGCAAGTCTCGGACGCCAGAACGTAGTGGCCGTTCAGTTTGCCCAGTGCCAGGGGTCTGAACCCGTTGGGATCCTTCATGCCGATGATCTCACCCTTACAGGTGAGCAGCACCATGGAGTAAGCCCCTTCAATTTTGGAAACGGCATTGAGTACGGCGTTTTCGATATCCCCTTTTACCAGGTTTTTGATGAAGAGGTGGAGAAAGACCTCCGAGTCCATAGTCGTCTGGACGATGGAGCCTTTCTCCTCAAGTTCCTCTCTCAGGGTATGGGCATTCACCAGGTTCCCGTTGTGGGCCAGGGCATAGGAACGGTGCCTGTGGTTGACCACAAAGGGCTGGGCATTGGTGAGTACGGAGTCTCCGGTGGTGGAATACCTGACATGTCCGATGGCCGAACCGCCTTCGATCCGCTTCAGGTCTTCCATGTTGAAGATCTCAGGTACGAGACCCATACCCTTATGGGAAAAGATCTTATCGTTGATCCCCCGGTTTACGGAGATGCCTGCACTTTCCTGGCCCCGGTGCTGGAGGGCGTAGAGACCAAAGTAGGTAATCTGGGCCGCCTCCGGGTGTTTATACAGGCCGAATACACCGCATTCGTCCTTGGGCCGTTCACTGGGGGTAAAAATCTGATGGTGGGTATCCATTCGTGTTTCCTGGTATAAATTTGTATGTCTATTCAACGGATTCTAGTGTCCTTAGATCCTAGTTTTCCCGATGATATTCCTGAACAGGTTTGACGGACAGGGGAGATTTCTTCATGGCCTGGATGGCCGAGCAGATCGCCTTGGTGCCGTCAGTGGTTGTGGCATAGGGGATTTTATACTTAATGGCCGCCCGCCGGATCTGATATCCGTCCCGCTGGGTCTGGCTTGAGGCGCCGGTGTTGAGAATCAGCTGGACCTCGTTGTTCTTCACGGCATCCACAACATGGGGGCGTCCGGCAGAGACTTTTTTCACCCGTTTGGTGGGAATATCGTTTTCTTCCAGGAAGTCTGCGGTACCCCGGGTGGCCATGATGGTGAATCCCATCTCGTTGAAGTTTTTGGCAACCGGCAGGGCTGCCATCTTGTCTTTATCCTGTACGGAGATAAATACTGTGCCTTCGGTGGGGAGCTTCTGGCCGGCGGCAAACTGTGCCTTGGCCACGGCAGCACCCAGATCCTTGTCAATACCCATGACTTCGCCGGTGGATTTCATTTCCGGTCCCAGAACCGGGTCCACCTTGGCAAACCGGTCAAAGGGCATTACCGCTTCCTTAACGCAGAAATACGGCGGGATAATTTCAGTTGTCAGCCCCAGCTCTTT
>JAKSBB010000063.1 GCA_022361315.1 Desulfobacterales bacterium | reverse complement strand
CATGAAAATTAACCGGCTCTTCATTGATGCGGATCTAAACCGGGACCATGAAATAGAGTATTTAATTTCCAAAATCGGCCGTGAACCGGAAACCATTTCTGATTCCCGGGAAATCTATGATTTGATCAACGCTGCCGATGATCCGATTACCTTTGCCAAGTCGATCCTTTACATCACCCGCAACCGGGGCGCGGTGGTCAGAGAATGCCCGGGAACCAGCATATACACCTGCTGCGACTACACCATTCTCCACACCGGCACCTTCTGCACCATGGACTGTTCCTATTGCATTCTTCAGGCATATTTTCATCCGCCGGTTCTCCAGTATTTTGCCGGGCTTGATATCCTGTCAGACGCACTGGACGAAGCCTTCGGGCAGAATAAAATCCTGCGCATCGGCACCGGGGAATATACCGACTCCCTGATCTGGGAACCGGTCAGCCTGATGCCCGCCTTTCTGGTTGAAAAATTTGCCGGGCAAAACAATGCCGTATTGGAACTTAAAACCAAAACCGTCAACGTCGGTTCCCTGATGGATCTGGACCACAACGGGAAGACCATTCTGGCCTGGTCCGTGAACACGCCGGAAGTGATCCGCTCGGAAGAAAAGGGCACCGCAGCCCTTGCAGCAAGGCTTGCCACCGCCCGGGACTGCGCGGCAAAAGGGTATAAACTGGCATTTCATTTCGACCCACTGGTGATCTATCCGGATTGCGAAGTTGCATATGCAAAGGTCATCCGCACCATCTTTGAACACGTTTCCCCTGAGGATGTGGTGTGGATCAGTATCGGCACCTTCCGTTTCATGCCCCAGCTCAAACCCATTGTTGAACAACGCTTCCCCGACTCCACCATTCCCTACGGGGAGTTCATTCTGGGGCTGGACAACAAGATGCGTTATTTTAAACCCCTGCGCATTGACCTTTACCGGAAACTTGTCACGGTTCTGAGGGACGTGGCACCGGATGTCCTGGTCTACTATTGCATGGAAGACCAGGAAGTATGGGAAAAGACCATGGGCTTTTTTCCGGCGGAAGAGGGTGAGCTGGGACGGTTGCTGGACAAAGCCGCAGCCGACAAGTGCGGTCTTGACCACCGCCTCCTGTAACACCACCCTGTAATTTAAGGATACCCTATGCAGGTCCTGTTGGTCCAGTTGCCCATCCCCAAGTCCAACTTCGGTATCAGAACCGGGAATATCCCCTTTGGTGCGGCCTGCCTGAAGCAGGCGGCCTGTGATCTGCCGGATGTCGATATCCATATCCTTCCCCAGCGCTTTGCCTCCCACGCAGGAGATGCTAGGATTCTTGATGAAATCATCCGCTTAAAACCCGATATTCTTGGATTCACCGTGTTCTGCTGGAACCGGGAACGAAGTGTCTATCTGGCCGAACATGCCAAAGAAGCCGTCGGCTGCACCGTGATCTTCGGCGGACCGGAAATCACCCCGGATACTCCGGGTATCCATCACGACTTCATCGACCACAGAATTTACGGCCAGGGCGAGTGTCATTTTAAGGAACTGTTATCAAAGGCACAGTCCAGGACTATCGATGGGAAAGGGGCAGACCTGGCATCCGGCCGGATATTTGAGACCCGGCCAAGCCCCTATACCGAAGGTACCATCACCGCCTACCCTGGTGATCCCTTCCTGCTTGAAACCCAGCGGGGCTGCCCCTATGGCTGCAGGTTCTGCAACTACAACAAAAGCGCAGGCAAACTGATATTCAAAGATCCGGACCACATCGCTTCGGCCATGGCCTGGGCCAGGGCACAGGGGGTGCCGGAAATGGTATTTCTGGACCCGACACTGAACGCCCGTCCCGATCTTGAGCAACTGCTTCTGCGGATCAGGGATCTGAACCCCGAACCCCGTATCCCCCTGTCCAGTGAACTCAGGGCGGAACTGATAGACGAACACACGGCACAGCTTCTCAGGGATGCGGGGTTTACGGAATTTGAAATCGGCCTTCAGTCCATCCATCCCCATGTCCTTGAGCAGATGGGGCGGCGAACCCATTTAAAGGCCTTTCTGTCCGGCGTGAACACACTGAAGGCTCGCGGCATCTGCCCCCGGATCGACCTGATCGCCGGCCTCCCCGGAGATACCCTTGAGGGATTCTTATCCTCCCTGGACTTTGTGATAGACAACGGGCTTGCAGAAGATATCCAGGTGTTTCCCCTGCTCGTGCTGCCGGGCACATATTTTCGAAAGCATTCGGACCGGCTGGGCCTGGAATACGATCCCCATCCGCCCTATACCCTGCGGCAGACCCCCACATTTTCTTCGGATGATATGGTCACCGCCTTTGATGCGGCTGAAGAGCGGTTGGATCTTGCACTGCTCCCCATGCCCCACCTTGACATCGGGTTTCGGGAGGAGGGGCAGGAGGTGCTTCGGGACAGCCGTGTTGAGACGGATGGCCGGCAGCTGATCACCAAGGTGAATCTTGACAGCCCACGGTCGATACGGGAGCTTGAAGCTGTGGCCGGCAAACTCTCTTCCCCTTACCAGGTCTTTATCCACGGAGAGGCTACCGATACCTATCTTGAAGCTATCCGAACCTTGTCCACCGCCAATCCCTTTACACCTCTGGAAATCGTATTTGTCCGTCCCGGGAAACACCCTGATATCCCGGCGTTTCTGGAAGCGGTTCAACTAAAGCGCCCCCATTTTCTGGACAAGGACCTGGAACTGCTGTTCCCCCCCCCCGGTAACAGGGCAGTTCTGTTTACACTGGTCTCCCGGCAACGGGAATTATTTTTCGCAGGTGAGATGATGCGGCAGGTGTACCATTGGCAGCATGAACACCTGCCAACCGGTGCTGCCCTTGACGAATTGTCACATCTTGACGGCATTCTGATCGACAGCCCGGCCACCCCTGATGTTCTGAAGGACTGGCAGGACCGCCACTCTCCCGGAGCAGACAGCCTGCCACTGATGTCATTTAGCGGTATTGCCCTTCAGAACAGATGGAAAAAGCTGACGGCGGGAGACGAGTGGGAAGTGTAATCCCTTCTTCAGCAGACATAGTCAAAGGGATGAATCGGGGGCTTTGCCCTTAACTGCCAGGCTGGGTTGCCCCGGTGCCATCCCCATGCCCCCAGTGCCGCTGCGCAGGCAGCCACATAATGATCACTGGGGTTTTCTTCCGAAGCCGCGCCCCCAATCCCCTGCGCTTCCATCCAGGCCAGCAGCCGTGTCCTGGCACCGGGACTCTTTTTAAAGGATCTGACATCCGCCACCGATGCCCCCCGAAGGGCCATGGCACCGCCGGGGTGAACTTCGGCAAGCGCAGCGTCCGGGCAACACTGCTGAATCAGCCTGGCCACCCCCATGCCCCGCAGGGTGAGGTAGACCATACGGGTCATGGTGGGGGTCATCACCGATCCAGGAAGCATGCCGGCGGCGGTCAGAGTTTTCCTGAGGCCGGCATCCCCGGGCCGGTCACCGCCGCCGGGATTATAGGAGAGGGGGGCATCAATCCCCGCAACAACTGAGGGGTGATCATGGTAAGCATTCAGCAGGGTCACAATATCCTGATCCGTAGCGCTGTTCAGCACCGTCTCCCGCTCAAGACCCTTCTTGGACGACCCGAACACCACCACAGCCGTATCTTCCGTATTACTGGGACCGGACAGGTCCATACCCATGATGATCATCAATGCCCTCTCTCCTGTGTTAACCGATGTCTCAGGCGTCAGACCTTATCAGAATCCCGTGACTTTCTCCAGCGGCCTTTATCCCCGGATACCGCTGAGAGACTTAAAAGTTCAACCGCCATCAGTGTGCCCAGCATCACGAATCCACCCCGCCATTGACCGGGATGTCCCAATGCCCCCAGAAGTATGGGCCCAAAGAAATATCCGATTCCCCAGTACAGGTAGAACACGCCGGAGAGAACCCCCTTTGAGACCGCTTTGTCCCACTCATTCACCCATGCCAGTGCAGACACGCAGAAGGTGCCGAGGCCCAGGGCAGCCACCGCCAGAAGCGGCAGCATCCAGGTCAGGTCAACCCAGGGGAACAGGATCATACCGGCGGATGCCATCAGAAATCCTGTGACCATCAATGGCCGTCGTCCCAGTTTGTCCGAGAGGATGCCTGCTGTCACCTGTGCGATGCTGATACCGGTGTAAAATACAATGAATACCAGGCAGATGTGGGATTGACTGACACCTTCCACAACCAGCAGGTATCCGGGAATCATGGTGATAAAAATTCCGTACCCGGCACCGTAGAGCAGAATGCCGGTAAACACGATCTGCAGATGCATGTCTTTCAGCACCGGGATAAAACCGGCAGCCTTTTCCTGATCATTGCAGCGCCGGGGCACCGGTGATTTTACCCACAGGGTCACCATCAGCCATCCCAGCACCCCGCTTCCCGTAAATAACAGAAACGGGGTGTCGTCATGCCAGTAGCCTTCCGTCAATAGCCCTGCCAGGCTGCCGGCGGTCAATCCGCAATGAACCACCGCATTGTATAAACCGATAAACCGGCCTTTATGCCGGGGGTGCTGCATGGCCAGCAGGACAGGGGCCAGCGACCACACAGGCACTTCACCGATCCCCTGCAGCATCCGCCCGCCCAGAACCCACTGGGAACGGTCAGCATAAAGGTAGAGCAGGCCTGCGGCACCGCAGATCAGATACCCTGCGGCCAGAATGTTCTTTATTCCGAAGATGTCCGACAGCCTGCCCGCCGGCACCTGCATGAGCACAAAGGTCAGGGCAAAGGCCGATGCCAGATAACCGACATCGGCCGGGGCTCCGGTCAATGCCATCATTTTTCCGGGCAATACTGCCACAATCAATCCCACACAAAACATCAACGCAAACGCCGATATATAAATAAACGCATTGGTGCGTACCATACCAATCTCCATTCACGAAAAACAAATTGTAGTTGTAGTGCGCTGCCGGTCGGGCAACGCCATAGAAGGATGCGCAGGGCAGGGGCGTCACAGCGTATTCAAAATAATACGCGGACCTCTGGTATACGGTTTACACCAGTGAAAAATACCTGACCTTCATCACACCCCGGACGGGTATGTTAAAGGACGGGAGGAGGAAGTATGGCTGTGGTGGGGTAGTTCATCAATTTACCTTTAAGGATGTAACCGGTTTGTTTCTTTCGATTCAAAGCGATCATTACACAGGTCCTGCCAAAAAGCAATATACGGTATAACTCGGGGAATAAAACCGGGATAAAGGTTTGAATTTTGATGCGGCTGTCTATATATTCGGTTCCCAGGGAAAACTATCAAAAGAGAAAGGTATTATGGCGTATATCAGATCGGCGGTTCTCTGGACCGCAGGCATTATATTTTTTGCCGTCAGCTTCTGTATCCTGGCCGTCAGCCTGATGACAATGCCGCGGCCGGTGACCTTCACCCTGGCCCGGAGCCTGTTCTCCGTACAGATCCGGATCATGGGCATTCGCCTGAAGGTAGAGGGCCGGGAACACCTGGACCCTTCACAGACCTATCTACTCATGGGGAATCATGAAAGCCTCTTTGACCTGTTCGTTATCCCGGCAGCCCTTCCCCTGGTCTTCACCGGTGTTGAGGCCGCCTACCATTTCAATCTGCCGGTGTGGGGCTACCTGATCCGGAAATGGGGCTGTATCCCTATCCAGCGGGAGAACCTGGAAGAGGCCAAGAAAAGCCTTGAACTGGCCCGGCAAACCCTGGCTGACGGCCTTTCCATCGCGATCCTGCCCGAAGGCCACAGAACCCGCACCGGTGAGATGGGGCCCTTTAAAAAAGGCCCCTTTCACCTGGCAAAGGCCACGGGGGCGCCGCTGCTGCCCTTCGGCATCAGCGGATTGTTTGAGTTTCAGAGAAGAGGGGGCTTTATCATTTCCCCGGGTGTGGTGACGGTCAGAATCGGAGCACCCGTTCCTGCCGACGCCTATGGTCATCTCTCTGTCGATGAATTGAGGGCGCTGATGTTTGAGCGGATTCAGACACTTTCCGGGGATTCTCTATAGAATAAATTTTTTCTGCAGGTGTAACAGATAAAGAGGGAAGACGCATGGCGAAGTTGTACTTTCGATACGGGGCAATGAATTCGGGGAAAACCACCGCCTTGATCCAGGTGGCCCATAATTATCACGAACGGGGGATGCATGCATTGATCGTAAAGCCTGCCGTTGACTCCAAAGGGGAAAGCCGGATTGTTTCCAGGCTGGATGTGGCACGGCCGGTGGATATCCTTGCAAGACCCGATGATGATCTGTTTGAGATGATCCGGGCCATCAAGGAAGATGAGAATACCCCGATCCACTGTGTGCTGGTGGATGAAGCCCAGTTTGTCACTGCCGCCCAGGGAAACCAGCTGTTCAGGATTGCCGTGATTCTCGATATCCCGGTCATCTGCTATGGCCTGAGAACGGATTTTAGGCTCAAAGGCTTTGAGGGTAGCCGGGAACTGCTGTTGCTTGCTCACAGTATTGAAGAGTTGAAAACCATCTGCAAGTGCGGCAGAAAAGCAGTGGCAAACGGCCGGAAGATCAACGGGCAATTTGTGTTCTTCGGGGACCAGGTGGCCATCGACGGGGAGGACAACGTGGAGTATGAATCCCTCTGTGCCCAGTGTTACTACCGCAAATCTGAACACAAATCTGAAAGATGACAGGCGACACCCATCCAAAAACCCGATAAAGGAAATAATAT
>JAKSBB010000454.1 GCA_022361315.1 Desulfobacterales bacterium | reverse complement strand
GTCAATCCGGGTGCCGGTGGTGGTTTCGGTGAGTGTGGAGATGTTCTGGGAAATTTCTCTGACCATCTCCCAATAGGTTTCGTTCAGGGGCGTTTTATTTTTGTCCGTTGCAGCCATGTAGAAGGCGATTCCCCAGCCAACGGACAGAATCTTTAATATCCCCAGTTCGTACTCCACGGTGGTGAGATTGAGGTTGTTTTCCTGGGGCAGTGCCCCCATGATTTCTTTCAGGTCCCCGCGGTCAATGGCAAAACTGGCAAGATTACGGGCCAGTTCTTCAACACTGATGCCGTCTTCCGGGAGATCTGGTGTTTCATTTTTTGAGGCGTTCATTTGGTTTGTTTTGCCTTTAAAGTCGTATACAAATTGGCGGATGTCATCTATACTAAGTTCAATAAATAACAGTCCCAAGGAAAAGTGTAAACCCAAATGATTCACACCAGCACGATCAAAATTGACCTCAATCTTTTTGTCACTCTGGCCAAATATCACCCCACCGGTGGCGGAACGCACGAGGTGCCGGAAGGCACCTGTGTGGAAGACCTGATCCGGGAACTTACCATCCCCCATGAAACGGTTAAATTGATCTTTATCAACGGAAAGAAAGCCGAACGTGATCAGGTCCTTAAAGACGGTGACAGGCTGGGACTTTTTCCGCCGGTGGGGGGGGGATGATCCATGACCATTCGTGCGGAAGACCGCTATAACCGGAATGCGAATACCATCTCGCCGGAAGAGCAGGAGAAACTGGGCCGGTCCTGTGTGGCGGTGGTGGGACTTGGCGGTCTCGGCGGCGGGGTAACCGAGTTTCTGGCGCGGACCGGTGTGGGATCATTGATTCTGATTGACGGTGACCGGTTTGACGTCACCAATCTGAACCGGCAGTTGTTGAGCCGGGAGGATCTCATTGATGTATCCAAAGCAGAGGCAGCAGCCCGCAGAACAGCCGCTATTAACTCAAGTGTCCGTGTGACCCCAAAAGAAGAATTTTTAACCCATGACAATGCTGCGGACCTGATCCGGGGGGCAGATATTGTGGTGGATTGCCTGGACACCATCGATGCAAGATTTATCCTCCAGGATGCCGCCCGGACAAAAAATATACCAGTGGTTTCCGGTGCCATTGCCGGCGTCTCCGGCCAGGTGACGGTCATATTTCCGGATGATCCGGGGTTTGAATTAATTTACGGTCCCCGGGAAGCGGGTGCTGAGGCAGAACCTGCCCGGGGCATCGAAACCCGGACCGGTAATATCTCATACTGCGCCAGCCTCATTGCATCCTTTCAGGCATCTGAAACTGTAAAAGTGCTGTTGAACCGGGGGGATATCCTGAGAAACCGTCTTCTGATCGCCGATCTCTGGTCAAATACCGTGGAAACCATGACCTTAATCTGAGTGAGGAGCGGGATATGACGGACAGAGATACATACCGGAAAGCTGCAGAGGTCATTGTCGGCGCCCGTCGATGCGTGGCCTTTACCGGGGCGGGTATTTCCGTGGAGAGTGGTGTGCCGCCCTTCCGGGGGGAAAACGGTCTCTGGAACCGGTATGACCCCATGACCTTTGATATCAGCTATTTTCTGGAAAACACCGGACAGTCCTGGGTGGCCCTGCGGGAGATATTTTATGACCTGTTCGGACAGGTGCTGCCCAATGCCGCCCATTACGCCCTGGCGGAACTGGAGGCCCGCGGTCTGCTGGCTGCAGTGGTGACGCAGAACGTGGACAACCTTCACAGGGACGCCGGATCACAAACCATCTATGAATTTCACGGCTGTCTTAAGGAGATTGTCTGTCTGGATTGCGGAAACCGGTGCGGGGTTGCGGATGTGGACATGGGAAGTCTTCCCCCGGTCTGTGAGCGCTGCCACGGAACCCTCAAACCTGATGTTATCTTTTTTGGTGAGCCCATCCCCGAGTTTGCGGCGGAAAAGTCCTTTGAAGAGGCGGAGAAAGCAGATTGTATGATACTGATCGGTACCACAGGCACTGTGGCCCCGGCCAATATGATACCTCCCCGGGCCAAGGCGTCTGATGCCACCATCATTGAAATCAATCCCCGGCCTTCGGAATACACGGCCGGAATAACGGATATCTTTCTTCAGGACAACGCCACGGCGGCCATGGAAACCCTCATGGAAGAGATTGACGGTATCCAGGGTGATTAAATCCGTCACCGGCACGTTCTGCCCGGTTATATTAACAGAATTCAGTAAATGCCTATATTCAGCATAAGGAGATCACAATGCCCGACGACTGCCTGTTTTGTAAAATCGTAAAACGAGAAGTTCCCAGTGAATTCCTGTACGAAGACGATGATTATGTGGTGTTCAGGGATATTCATCCCGCAGCACCGGTTCATTTGCTTCTGGTTCCCAAAAAACACATTCGAAGTATTAATGACCTGGAACCCGGACATGAAGCCCTGGTGGGCGGCCTCTTTACCCTGGCCGGTAAAATGGCGGTGCAAGAAGGGGTGAATGCCTCCGGCTATAAGTTGTTGTTCAACGTGGAGAAAGGCGGTGGTCAGGAAATTTTTCACATCCACCTCCATCTGCTGGGCGGGTGGCAGAGAAAATAACCCGTTCCTGTATATTTTTACTCCTTACTCATCCCGACAGATGATAAAGAGATTATCCCGTCCCTGCAAATCCTTCCTCAACCCTTGTCCGGGCAAGGGGATCGGTAAAAAAACGATTACCTTTGTCCTGATGATCTGGTATACTTTTCATCACATTTTAAATAAATACAAATTATTGAGAAACAATTTGAGTAAAAACGAATGCGCTGATCAGGGTCGGTCGGTTCTCGTTGGGTAGCATACTAACTTCGGGAGGGATGATGCTTAATCGTATTAGTCTAGCCAAAAAAATTGCAGGCGGGTTTGCCATTATTTTAATTCTTCTGGTCACGCTGGCCTTTGTGGGCAGAAACGGGCTGACCCGTGTGGTGGACCGGGTGGATGTGTCCAATCAGTTTCAGGAGTTGGTGACCTTGATTCTGGAGGCCCGGCAGCATGAGAAGCAATTCATTCTTACCAATGACCCGGGGGCTGTGGGTATCGTCCGAAAGGATATCGCCGCCCTGAAAACCCGAGTGGAAAGAATCGCCGGAAGTACGGATGACCCGGGGGTTCAGGAAAAAATCCAGCAGATTTCCGGCGGGCTTGAGAACTACGGCAAAGCCTTTGACCAATACGTGGACATGGCCCGGCAGAAAGACGAACTCATGGCGGATATGAACCAGAAGGCCAATAACGCCCTTGAGATCACCTCCGGCATCAGGGACGACCAGAAGGCCAGATATGACGCATTGATCGGTGAGAGTGAAGAGAAAATTTCAAACATGCGGATGCGCGTGCTCTATGCCAACCGGATCAATGAGAATTTCCTCCAGGCAAAGGGATACCGAATGGTCATTTCCGAAGGGCAGGGGGACAGCATCTCCATGCTGACCCAGTGGAGAGGGCACCATGCGGACATCAAGCGGGATCTTGCGGAAAGTGCCCCCCTGATGACGGAAGATTCGGCCAAAAAACGTCATGAAAAAGTTGTGGCCGCTCAGGAAGAGCTCTTCCAGGCGGCAGAGCTTTATTTCGTCGACAACTCCTTTGACAATAATCTGGCGGTGATCAATGCCGTAAAGGCAATGCAAAGGGCCGCGGTTACCTTCCAGCAGGAAGTTCAGGAGCTGCTGGATTTCTACATCGAAGATGTTCAGATTTTTTCCGGCCAGATGATGGGGTTGTCTTCCGGGGCGGACCGGGTGGCGAGTATTCTGCTCAATACGCGAATCCAGGAAAAGGATTATATCCGAAACGAAGATCAGGAAACCTTCTCGAAAATCATAAAGAACATCAGCCGGATCGATGAAACCATTTCCGAAATAAAGGCGGAAATTGATGATGAAGATAAAACAAAACCCCTGGACGGTATCCAGGAAGGGGTGAACAATTATATCCGGTCTTTTAAATCCTACGCCGAACTGATGGCCACCCAGCAGGCCACTCAATCTACCATGGAGAAAGCTGCCGGCGGTATTGAAGCGGCCTGTCTCTCTGGCAAGGATGAGATGGCCGTGCAAATGCAGGGACAAATTACAACGGCAACGGCAGTAATGACCGGGGTCAGCCTGGCCGCTGTGGTTTTCGGTCTGCTAATTGCTCTGTTTTTAGCCAGAATCATCATTAAACCCATTCGCCAGGTGGTGGATGCCCTGAAAGATATTTCCCAGGGGGACGGGGATCTCACCCAGCGGATAACTATCAACACCCGGGATGAAATCGGTGAACTTGCCAAATGGTTTAATACCTTTATCTCACGACTGAACACGATCATCGTGGATATCGGTGCCAATTCGGAGACCGTCACCGCTGCCTCAGGGGAATTGCGGACCGTTTCCGAAACAATGGCTGAAGATTCCGGCAGCCTTGCCGGAAGGTCCAATTCGGTAGCGGTGGCAGCAGAGGAGATGAGTGCCAGTATGAATACGGTTGCCGCAGCCAGCGAGGAAG
>JAKSBB010000257.1 GCA_022361315.1 Desulfobacterales bacterium | reverse complement strand
TTTGACATCACCGGGCATTACGCCCGTCCGGACGTGTTCGAGCTGAAGGTGAATACCCGGCCGCAGCGTACTGTGAGGTAAGGCGGCCGGGAGGATTCATTCGTTCTAACCGACGCAACCCAGGCTGGGGTCCTGCACCACAATGGTCCGGCGGCGGCGTTTTTTCTTCACCTGGCACATCCGGGTTTTGTAAACCGGAAAGCCGGAAATGGGGTCGAATTGCTCAAGATCAATCAGGGCATTGACGTTGGCCTTACGCCAGGTCTCCGTGCCCTGGGGGCCGCCCCCGCCCACCGGGGCATAGACAAAGCCCGGCATAATGTCATCCGTGATAGCCGCCCGCATTTCCACAAAACCCCGGGCGGTTTTCACCACCACGGGATCTCCCGGTTCAATCTTTCTGTCCAGGGCGTCTTTGGGATTCAGCTGCACCATGGGATGGGGATACTTGTCGATGAAGTCGGGAATGGCCCTGAGGCATGATTTCATATCCGGCTTGAAGGGACCCGTGCCGAGGATCAGGGGGAAACGGTTCATCATTTTGGGCTGGCTTAATGGGGTTTCAAAGGATTCCTCGTACTTCGGCAGGCCGTCATAGCCCATCTCCTCAAGGATGGATGACTTAATCTCAAATTTGCCGGAAGGGGTTTCAAAACCGGGTTTTCCGTCCCGCCGCAGCAGGCCTGTTTCCCATTTCCGGTATGCCATGGGCTCAGCCTTTTTCCTTACCGTCAGGCGTTCCGCCTGTTCCAGTTCCGACCGGGTGATGCCGGTGTCCTTGAGGACATTGTCCAGCAACTCCATTTCTGAGGCCGGAAATTGATCTCCGTACCCGAGTTTTCGGGCCAGTTCGGTGAGGATGGTGAAGCAGGGTTTGCTGTCCCCCACCGGTTCGATCATCTGTTCCCTCAGGCGGACGGCATTGCCGTAGAAGCAATAAGAGGATTGTTCAAAGGCGGTGGTTGCCGGAAGAACAATATCGGCCCAGGCCGCATCCCGGGTGAGCTGGAGGTCGATGGAAACCATGAAGGCCAGTTCATCAAAGGCCTTCTGCCACTGGATAGGGTCCGGCCAGGAGGTGAGAATGGAGGCGCCCATGATAAACAGGCCCCGGATCTTATAAGGATCCGATTCCAGGATCGCCCGGGGCAGGCGGTTGGCATGGGGCTCCCCGCCGCAGAATTCTGAATACAGAGGGAAATGACCGGCACCGATGGAGCGGTCCCAGCCCGGGGTGGCAATCTGATTGTCCCGGTTCAGACGGATCTGGTTGACCGGGGGAACAAAGCAGCGGCCGCCCTCCACATCCAGCTGACCGGCCAACGCCCAGAGCACCATCACCGCCCGGATGTTCTGCACCCCGGATTTGGTGTATTCAAGACCGGTGTACATGACATAGCTGGCACCTTCCGAATCTGAGATTTCCTCCGCCAGTTCAAGAATAAGGGGCTCGGGCACACCGGTGATGCGGGATACATATTCCGGTGTGAAGTCTTTGACGTATTCGGCAAATTCCTCATACCCCAGGGTCCAGTCTTCCACAAAGGCCTGGTCCACCCAGCCGTCCCGGATCAGAATATGGGACAGTCCCAGGGCCAGGGCACCGTCACTGCCCGGGCGGATGGGAATCCACAGGCTGTCCGGTAGCTTGGCCGATGCGGTCTGCCGGGGATCGATGACGATGATCCGGGCACCTTCATGGGCGGCCCGCACAAGGCGGCCAAACATTTCCGGCGGGGTGGAGGTGGAAGGATCTGTGCCCCAGACGATGATGAGATCCGAGTTGTCTATATCGGAAAACATGTCGGTGTGCAGGCAACCCATGGTGACCTTGGGGGCCAGCACGCCCAGGGAGGTGTAGCAGGGGGCTCCCACCCCGAAGGTGTTGGGGGAGCCGAAGGGAAAGAGGATGCTGGATGCCAGGTAAATCTCTGAACCGCCCAGCTGGAAGGCATCCTTAAAGGCCCTCTCATAGGTGCCGGTGCCGGCGTAAAAGCCCAGGGCTTCCGGGCCGTGAGCCTCTTTAATGGTTGTCATTTTCTCCGCGATGATGTCAAAGGCCTCGTCCCAGGTGATGGGTTCAAAATCCAGCTTACCCTTGGGGCCTTTCCGTTTCAGGGGCTGCCTGATCCGGCTCTCCGAATAGATAATCTGGGCGGCACTGCCGGCCATGGGGCAGAGGACACTGCCCATGGGGGCTTCCGGATCCGGGGTGAGACGCTGAATCTTGCCGGCTTCGTCAAAGTGAACCATGGCGCCGCAGCCCGGGCTGTGGAAGCAGAGGCCGCAGATGCCGGGTTTTGAATTCCCGGTCTCCAGATTCGTTTCTTCTTTTTCCAACATGTCGTCCTCCCTTTCTATCTACTTTGTCTTCGGGCGATAATGAACTGTGAGGTGATATGTTCCCGCAAGTGCCGGGTCTTTCTGATCTTCCATTCCACTTCGCCGGAGGAAAGGATGTCAAAACCCGGGGCAAATATCCCGGTTTCCTCCCGGAGAAGGCGGGTGACATTGTCCATGCCGTATCCCTGAAAAGGCCCTTCATTACGACCGCCAAGCCAGAGATCCGGGCTGTTCACCGCCTCGTCCCAGGTAAAGGGGTCGGAAAACAGGAAATCGGCGTTTTCTTTGTCCATCACCCGGTTGGCCTCGGCCAGATGAACCGACGGGTCCGGCACCTTTTCCAGAATGTTCACCGTACCTGCCGTGGCAAACCGGCCGGATCTGAAAGGCAGGGCCATGGCATCGGCCACGATAAATTCGGCGTGATGGTACCTGAAATCCGGGTCCAGACTGCTGGATTGCTTTTTCATGATCTGCCCTTCCAGAATCATGTCGAATTCCAGGTGCTGCCGTGCCGCGACCTCCCGGGCGGCACGGATGAAGGAGGTGCTGGTATCGATACCGATGGCCCGCGCGTGGGTTTTGGTGAGCTCAAAGGTCAGCCGGCCGACAGAACACCCGATGTCCAGCGCCCAGGCGGTTTCTCTGTTTTTACCGTTGGTTGACCCAAAGGCCGATGCCCATTTTTTGTATGCGTCGGTGGCATCCGGGCCGTTGAAAAACTCCGAAAAATGGCTCCACAGGTAGGAGGACAGCATGGAAAACGAACCGTACCCCGTTGTCTCCCGGGTAATCGGCAGGGTGGCTTCAGGCACCACCACGGCGATACCTTCGCTGATGTCGTATTTCCGGCCGCAGTCCGGGCAGGACAGGCTGCCTTCCAGGATATCCGCGTCGGTCTCACTGTGAATTTCCGGGGAGAGGGGGATTTCCAGCTTTCTATCTTTTATCAGGCACTCGGGGCAGATGAGCGCTTCAATCATCCATTTTTTCATATGAACTCCTTGGGTCAGGTGGAAAAGTCAGAATTATAGTTCCCTTGGATTGGAATCCGGTTCGGCTATCAGATGGTCCGGGACAATTCAACCGCATCCTGGGGGCAGGCCAGGGAGCAACTGCCGCACTCATCACAGCGGCTGCCGTCCACCCGGTAGGGTTCTCCGGGGATGATGGCCTTGAAGGAACAGGCCTCAAAACATTCCCCGCAGGCAATGCAGTCATCGGCGCTGATCCGGGCGCCGGCATTGTTGAATGATTCACCGCCAAAGGCGAAACGGGTCCTCAGCAGCTTATGGTCCCGCTGTTCCATTTCAAAATCATAGTCGAAAATTTCCCCCTTACCACTGTGGATGCAGAAGAAACGGATGGCCGGATACCGGGAGCCGTCCTCAAGGAAGTATTGGTGAATCTCGCTGCCGGCGTCCGCCTTTTTCTTTACCTCTGCTTCGGGGAGTTCACGGACCTGCCCCGTAATCCTCAGGGTAAATCCCGGCTCCCAGGTGGGTTGTCCCACGGCATTTTTCCCGGTTTTCCGGCCAGACGGGTACATACCGCAGAGGGAGACCTGCGGATTTTGTGTCAGCTGCCGGTAAAAGGGTTTCACATTCATGGTTAAAAAGTAGATGCCTTCGTCGTCACAGCCGCAGATGCTGATGATTCGGCTGTGCATGATGGTGTCGTCCAGGGTGGTCATGGAGACACACCCGATTTTTTCCAGGGCCTGCCGGATTGTTATGTCTAACCCGCTGTCTTTTGTCATTTTTTATCTCCTGATGGGTATGGAATTAAATTTTGGTATTTATTGTGGCTTTGAGAACATCCATGGCGCCGTGTTGAAAACTTAAGGCGCGTTGTTCGATTGACATCGGCACACGGGCGTCGTCTCTGTTTATTCTGACCAGACTGCTGTCCGTGATGCCTGCGGTGAGCCGTTCAAAGGGCCAGCGGATCCAGACCGGTGTGTGAAAGCCTGTGCCGATATCCATGAGCAGTAACTTCTTATTGCGGGCCTTGTCGAGCCAATACGTATACGCCTCCTGCTGATCTTGGTAGGGTGAATCCACAAACCAGCCACCTCCCCGGAGGTTAAAGAACACCGGGCCGCCACAGTTGGGGCAGACCGGTATGTGTTCCTCCGGCAGTTCTCCGGTGACGGGATCAATCAGGGGAAGGAGTCCCCGGATCACCGGTTCGGACGGCCAGGTTTGTTCCGAACAGGGCGTCTGGCACTGGATGCGGCCGTAATCCCCCTGGGGCGTGTAAATCCTGTCCGGTGAAAAGCCGTTTCGAAGGAAGAGGGCATCCACATTGGTGGTGATGATAAAATAGTTTTTCCGGCCCACCAGATCCAGCAGGTATTGGTACACCGGCTGGACATCTCCATGGAAGCGCATGTGGTAGCCGTGGGAGAGGTAGTACCCCCAGAACAGCCCGTTGTGGCCGGACGGGTCGGCTCCCACCAGTTCCGCATTGGTGGTTTATCCCTGTCTCACCATGGCGGGATATCGTTCGGCAAAGGTGTCTACATTGAAATAATCGATCCCGGCATCCACGGAGAGGCCGGACCCTGCGCCTATGAGGATATCGTCTGCTTCGTCCAGCAGGCGGCGGAATTTATCTGTTTTTTCTTTGAAGGTCTCAGTTGTTATGGTTTCCATTGAGAAATCTCCCTTCTGTAAACCGCCAGGTTTGAACCAGAGCATAAAATACAAGTTTCCCGGGGAGAGATATAGGTTCATCCCCTTCAATAAATGGTAAATGTCGAACCTTGATCTAAGAAGTCAGTGTCTTTTTGAATTT
>JAKSBB010000248.1 GCA_022361315.1 Desulfobacterales bacterium | reverse complement strand
CAGTACAACAAGGCCGGAGACCCGGATATGGCCAAATGGACCGGCCTCCAGCCGGACCGTATTTACCAGATGTCCTGCGAACCCGAAGGCATTGCCGCCTATCTCAGGATAAAGGCAGGAAAATCCAAGGCAGGGCGGGGATATTACAAACGCAAACTGCCCTTTGTCCACATGAAGTTCAACGGGGCGGAAAACGCCCTGCCCGTTTTTCTCAACGAGGTGGAATTTGTGGAAGCCATTTCAAAGGGGTATGTGGCAGTGGAAGGGTCGCCGGAATATGCCGCAAAACTGAACGACTTCATGCAGCGGATCCAGGCCCTGATCACCTGACACTGTTTGGTTACCTGTCCAACGGCTGACGGAAAAAAATCTCGTAGGCCTTTCTGGCAGCCGCCTGGATAATCTGCTCAGGCCTATCCACAATCTCCCCGATGGAATTGTTGTTATACAGGGATACCAGGCCGTGGAGCTGTCCCCAGACGATGGTCATGAACAAGTCGGGATCATCAGGAATGCCGAACCCTTTGCCTTTAAGTTCTTTGGCGCACCGGTAGAGCAGGGCGACGCTCTGTTCGCTGGAAACTTTTTCCTCCCGGGCCAGCGCTTCAAGGGGAGTTCCCACATAATGGGCGTACTTGGGGGTCGGCATATCAAACATGATGGAATAGTAATTGGGCTTGGTCAGGCCGTAGGTGATGTATGCCTTCATCATCAGCCAGATCTTGTCCGCCATATCGCTGCCGGAGTTATATGCCGCCAGCAGGTCATCGTAGAGCAGGCGGCCGGCCCGCAGCCGGATGGCGATGTTGATCTCATCCTTGTTGGCGTAGTAATTGTAGAGGTTGGCGGCGGTCATCCCTGCCCGGGTACCGATCTTTCTCATGGAAAGGTTCTGGTATCCCTCTTCATTAATAATGTCCGCAGAGATATCCAGAATTTTCTCTTTGGTCCGTGTTATCTCAGCTTCGTTCATTGAAGTTCTGGGCATGGTACCTTGTTCCTAAAGTTTTATTAAAGGCATTCATACCAGATTACGATCATGGTTTCTACACCACAGGCTAAAACGCCGTGCCCTTATAATAAGGTAACGGGATCTGCAGATCTGACAGATAAACGCACCTATCATCTCCGTAACAAACTCCGGGGAAAAACGTTACAAATTTTACCGACCATTTCTTTATCATTTCAAGGAATTAGCACCAATTTCGGACACAACAATTTGACATCCCGCCCGACTTGTGATTGAACTAAGTATACCATCTTGTGGTACCAGCCGGACATGACTTCCGGCACGATTGATCCCTTAGCCGTTACGCAAACCGTTTCCAAGGAGCATCAATGCCGATATTCAGTTACCTGGTCTATCCTGAAAAAGACAAAAAACAAGAGTTGATCCGAGATCTTTCCTCCCTTGAACACTGCGAAATAATGGTCGCCGAAAACGAGGATGTCGTGATTTTATATACGGACACCCCGGATGAAGAAACCAATAAGCATCTCCAGAACCGGATTAAGGGGCTTAAATCCCTTCAATCCATCTCAATGACATTTGGACATACATAAATTTTTATATAGATCCATTTAACCATAAGGAGTTTGGTTCATGACAACGAGCAGACGATCATTTATTAAGGCCATGGCCTTGAACAGTGCGGCGGTTGCTGCAGCTGCCATTTTCCCTGGTATCACCTTTGCGGGATGGAAAAAGATGGAGGCCCCTGCGGGAACCATTGTCTGGAACAAAACACCCTGCAGGTTCTGCGGCACCGGTTGCGGCCTGCTTGTGGGGGTATCCGGCGACCGGGCCGTGGCCGTCAAGGGGGACCCCAATTGCTCGGTAAACAAAGGACTCTGCTGTGTCAAGGGATACCATTCGGTTCAGATCCTTTACGGGAAAGACAGGTTTACCACGGCCTATATCCGTAAAAACGGGAAACTTGAAAAGGCAAGTGTTTCAGAAGCCCTGGACCTCGTGGCCCAAAAGATGAGATCCTCCATAAAGACTACAGGCAAGGACTCCGTCGCCATTTACGGTTCCGGCCAATGGTCCATCCCAGACGGATATGCGGCCTCCAAACTCTTCAAAGGCTGTATCGGTACAAACAACGTGGAAGCCAATGCCAGACTCTGCATGGCCAGTGCCGTGACCGGCTGCCTCACCAGCTTCGGCATGGACGAACCCATGGGATGCTATGAAGATATTGATAATGCCGACGTATTTGTTACATGGGGTAACAATATGGCGGAGATGCACCCCGTATTGTTTTCACGGATGCTGGCCAACCGCAAGTCCAAAACCCATGTCAGAATCATCGACCTGACCACCCGGTGGACCAGGTCCAGCCAGGCCGCGGACCAGTCCATCCTGTTCAAACCCCAGACGGACCTGGCCCTGGCAAACGGCATCTGCCACGAGATCATTAAAAACAACTGGGTGAACTGGGAATTTGTGAAAAACCATGTTTCCTTCCATGCCGGTAAAACCAATATCGGATACGGCACCGAAGATCATTTCAAATTCAAGGATGAAGCCAAAACCGTAGACTTTGAAGCCTATAAAGCATTTCTTGAAGACTATACCCCTGAGAATGTGGAAAAGGTCTCAGGGGTTCCGGCAGAGGACATCAAATACCTGGCCGCCCTGTTCGGAGACCCGGACAAGAAGGTGACCTCCTTCTGGACCATGGGTATGAACCAGCATACCCGCGGCACCTGGATGAACAACCTGGTGTACAACATCCATCTGCTCACCGGCAAAATCTCCACCCCGGGCAACTCGCCCTTTTCCCTCACCGGCCAGCCCTCCGCCTGCGGAACGGTCCGTGAGGTGGGCACCCTGACCCACAAACTGCCCCACGGGGTGGTGATGAAGGAGAAGTCCCGGAAAATGGCAGCGGATATTTGGGGGGTACCGGTGGAAAATATCGATCCGAAGCCCACCTACCATACGGTTGAAATGTTCCGGGCCCTTGACCGGGGGGACATCAATTTCATGTGGATCCAGGTAACCAACCCAATGGTCACCATCCCCAACCTCAGGCGCTACAGGGACGGTGCCAAGAAGGAAGGGCGGTTCATTGTGGTCTCGGAAATCTATCCCACCCCGACCTCGGATGTTGCCGATGTCATCCTGCCCTCGGCCCTGTGGGTTGAGCGGGAGGGCTTTTTCGGCAACTCGGAACGCCGCACCCAGCACAACGACCAGCTGGTGCCCAAACCCGGCGAAACCATGTGCAACACCTGGCAGCTCATTCAGGTGGCCCGGCGCCTGGGATTTGAAAAACAATTCCCATGGTCCCAGGACACCTATATCGAGGATATCTGGAATGAATATACAAAATTCCACGATAACCCCAAGCACAGAATGGCCTCCTACGACGTTCTCAAGGAACGGTCCGGTGTCCAGTGGCCCTTTGTGGACGGCAAGGAGACCCGCTGGCGGTACAACGCCAAATATGATCCTGCCTGTGAAGGGGATTCCTTTGATTTTTACGGAAAACCCGATCACAAAGCCTGGATCTGGCTGCGCCCCTACGAACCCCCGGCAGAGTCTCCGGATGCAGAATACCCCTTCTGGCTGAATACCGGCAGGGTGCTGGAGCACTGGCATACCGGGTCCATGACCCGCAGGGTACCCATCCTCCACAAGGCGGTCCCTGAGGCCTATGTGGAGATCAACCCGGCAGATGCCAAGGAAATGGGCGTGGTGAACGACACCCGGGTTAAAATTATTTCCAGGCGGGGAGAGATGGTAATGAAAGCCAACATCAACGGCCGGGGCAATCCCCCGCCGGGACAGGTTTTTGTTCCTTTCTTTGATGAGAACTATCTGATCAACGAAGTAACTCTGGATGCTTTCTGCCCAATCTCCAAGCAGCCGGATTATAAAAAATGTGCCGTTAGACTGGAGAAAGCCTGATGAAAGACACCAACAGAAAACCGGCAAAACTGTTCTTCCTTTTTGCGGGGATCTGTGCCGTTGCCCTGCCCTTCATCATCCTTTCGGCACTGACCCTGGGATCAGAGGAAATCCGGAATCAGGAGGCCCTGCAGATACGCCAGCCATCTGCATCGGACTTTGATTTCGACCATGAGGGAAAAAGGGTGTTCAACGCCTATGACGAAACCACGGCCCCCTATATGGACGGCAACTCAACCGCAAGGACCCTGGCCGGATATTATGCCCTGCGGCAGTATCCGGGGTCGCCCCCTTATATCACCCACGGCCTTACGGATGAAAAGGGAGCGGCGTATGAATGCCTGTCCTGCCATGCCAGGGGAGGGTTTACCCAGAGCATGAACCGGTTTGCCCCGGTCACTCCCCACCCCCAGCACACCGCCTGCCTCCAATGCCATGTCAAACCATTGGCAGATACCCTTTTCAAGGGCACGGACTGGGCCAGCGTCATGCCCCCCCGATTAGGCAACTCGGCGCTGCCGGGCGGTCCCCCGCCCATCGCCCACCCCATCCAAATGCGGGAAAATTGTGTGGCCTGCCATGTGGGACCGGGTGCCGTTGACGTCATCCGGGTGGAACACCCCATGCGGGGCAATTGCCGCCAATGCCACGTACCGGAGGCAGTCACCGGGATATTTGAACGGAAAACGCCTGTACAGGCCGGGGAGTAAAGCATGGTCTCATTTAAACGGATTGCCTTTCCCCTTACAGGCCTTATCCTTCTCCTGGCCTTCGCCGCCCCGGGATGGTCCTCAGAACCCGGGGTGATGGCGCTGATCAAGGAGGCCAATGAACCCTATACGGATGTCATCAAGGTCCCCCTTCCTGCGGACGCAGTGGCGGTGAAGGAGAAAGACCGGGGCGGCCGGTTTTACACCCGTTCCAGGAAAGATAAAATCCAAAGGTTCAACTGCAGTGCCTGCCACAACAACAAGCCATTGGAAATCAAGGATGCGGCCAAACTCTCCCATGCGGATATTAAAGTGGCCCATGGGGGGGAATCCGGCCCCACGGGCTGTTATACCTGCCACAGCAAGGAAAACCGGGATTATCTGAATACCGACAAGGACAGGTCCATTGACATGGACCATGTGTATACCCTCTGCGGCCAATGCCACTTCCGGCAGAAAAAGGACTGGGTGGGCGGGGCCCACGGCCGTCCCGAAAGTCACTGGGCGGGGGAGCGGGTGGTGAAGAACTGCACTGCCTGCCACGATCCCCACACGCCCAGATTCAAGGCGAAATGGCCGGCCACTTACTCTCCCCCGTTTAACTAAACAGGATGAACCATATGGATCCCAATAAAAAGCCAGAGCAGGACCTCCGGACCGAATCATGCAGCGCCCGAAAGGAAGAGGCTGCCGGGGCCCTTTCCCGGAGAGGTTTCATCAAAGGTACGGCTGCGGTAGCCATGACGGCCTCGGCTACGGCCGTATCCGGGTGCAAACCCGCAGGACTTCTGGGGAGTACCGAGGCATTTGCCCTGGAATTCCAGGAGTACTTTAAAAAGCACTACAGGCTCATGACAGAGGATGAGCGGCTGGAAACGGTAAAGCGGCTTGAGAAACTGGCCCTTGTCAAAGACGGCAGCACCGTGAAGATCAGCACCCGGCCGGCCCTGGAAAATGTACTCTACGGCTACGCCTTCAACGTCACCCGCTGTGAAGGTTATATGGAGTGTGTAAAGGCCTGTGTCAGGGAAAATAACCTGGACCGGAAATCCAACACCCAGTACATCAGGATTTTTGAGATGGAGCACGGGCAGATGTCTCCGGACCAGGGTGACGGCAAGTACTTCCACATGGTTCCTAAGCAGGGCCATTTTTATATGGGTGTACAGTGCTACCAGTGCGACAACCCGCCCTGTGTTAAAGCCTGCCCCACCAAAGCCACCTGGCGGGAACCCGACGGTATCGTTGTGGTGGATTACGACTGGTGTATCGGATGCAGGTATTGTATGGCGGCCTGCCCCTACTGGGGCCGGCGCTTCAACTGGAACCAGCCGGAAGTCCCCAAAGAAGAGGTCACGGCCGATCAGCACTACCTGGGCAATAGAAAACGGGTCCGGGGAATGGTGGAAAAATGCACATTCTGTATCCAGAGAAGCCGCAAAGGGCGCCTCACCGCCTGTGCGGAGGCCTGTCCCACCGGCGCCAGGGTGTTCGGCAACCTTCTGGACCCGGATTCCGAAATCCGCTTTGTCCTGGAAAACAAGAAAGTCTACCGGCTGAAGGAGGATCTGGGAACGGATCCCAAATTCTGGTATTTCATAGATTAAACCGCTACGGGCGACGTTTTAAGGAGTAAATATGAGCCAAGAAAACACCAGTAAAAGCATGGTCACTTTTTTCAGGGACATCCTGGTGTGGAACCTGTCCGGATCACTCAAGTACCAGCTCTTTCTCTGCGTCACCCTCGCCCTCATGGTCACCGGGGTGTACGGCTATGTCATCCAGTTTAAGCAGGGACTTGCCGCCACAAACATGTCAAATATCGTCTCCTGGGGATTTTACATCTCAAACTTCACCTTCCTGGTGGGGGTGGCGGCCGCCGCCGTCATGCTGATTCTCCCTTCCTACATCTTCAATGACAAAGACCTTCACAAGGTGGTGATCATCGGAGAGGTGGTGGCCGTAGGCGCCCTGGTGATGTGCATGACCTTTGTATTTGTGGATCTGGGGCGGCCCCTGCAATTCTGGCACCTGGTCCCGGGGATCGGCCAGCTGAACTTTCCCTCTTCCCTGCTCTCATGGGATATCCTTGTCCTGAACGGGTATCTGGCCCTGAACGCCCTGATACCGGCCTATATCATCTATTGCCACTACCACAACCGGGTACCGGTGGGAAAATACTACAAACCCTTTGTGTTTATCTCCATCGGCTGGGCCGTTGCCATTCACATGGTCACGGCCTTCCTGTACCAGGGTCTTCCGGCCCGCCCCTTCTGGAACAACCCCCTTATGGGACCGCGGTTTCTGGCATCCGCCTTTGCCGCCGGCCCCGCCATCATCAGCCTGGTGCTCCATGTGGTCAATTCAGCCACGGATTACAAAATCGACAACAAGATCTTCAACAAGTTGAGAATCATCATGGTGGTGGCCGCCGTCATCAACCTGCTCATGCTCTTTTCAGAAATTTTCAAGGAATTTTACTTCCCCACCCACCACAGCCAGCCCGCCATTTACCTGTTTTTCGGCCTGGACGGCCATACCTCCCTGGTGCCCTGGATCTGGACCGCCATTACCATCAATCTGCTGGGCACCCTGATCCTGGCGTTCAATCCCTTTAAAGAACGGCAGATATTTTTATTTCCCGCCCTGATCATGGTTATTGTGGGCATTTGGATAGAAAAGGGAATCGGACTCATCGTACCGGGGCTTGTCCCGTCCCCCATGGGGGAACTCATTGATTATGCCCCCTCAGGGGTGGAATTGATGGTCACGGTGGGTGTGCTGGGCCTGGGCATGTTTGTGGTCACCATGCTCCTGAAACCTGCATTGATCATTGAAAAAAACTGGGAAGACAATCAGAAGACCTGAACCCGGCAGCAGGCTCCAAGAGACGGAAGCCTGCATACCGGGGACAATTTATGAGATTTGTGAAAGACTCTCCAGCATGTGGGAGAACCAGCTTAATTCCACTTAAGTTAGAAACCACCTTTTTTATAACCGTGCTCTTTTCGCTTTGAGTATAATTGAGCCGCGTAAGCGGTGTTTAAACCCCATCCTTCGCAGATCAGCAGCCTGATTTAATATAGCCTCCAACAACAACGGTAGTGGGGAAATGAATTGAGAAACTATTGGTCGCGTTTTTCAAAACTATACTCGTCCGGTTTTATACCATTATTGCGGTCTACTAAAAAATTTGAATTGGTAGAAATCAGAAATCCCATGATACACGTAATATTGATCGCCGGGGATGATGATTAAAAATCCCGGGGTTACAGGGATACACAAACGGCATAATTTTTGTTGTTGCTTAACTGCACCCCTATAGGTAAAAAGGACAAAGATTACCCATTTAGGCTTATAATAGTGAATTCAGCGGCACGGAATCATTGATTAAAATTATTGAAAAGTTATATAAAAATGATACATAATACAGAAAAAAGATCAGTACAGGTTAAAGCATAAATATGGCCACAGCAGAACAAATAAAAGCATTATTAAAATCACACTTTAACGAAGAAAAAGAACGATTTTATACTATTTCTCTGCAATTGGCAGCTCATGAATCCAGGCAAGGCCATAAGTCTCTGGCAAATGAACTTAGAACAATAATTGATAGCGGCAGGAAAAAAACCACCTCTAAGGTCATACCGTTTCCAAATGAACTTCAGGGTCTGGTGCTTACAGAAGACGCTGAAATTTCCAGATCATCAATGATCATGCCGTTTTCTATTCAAAAAAGGATTGATAGAATCATCCATGAATACCGGCAAATGGGAAAACTGAAATCCTATGGATTAAATCATAGGCGCAAGATTCTTTTAACCGGCCCTCCCGGTACCGGTAAAACCATGACGGCCAAGGTGCTGTCCAGGGAATTGGGAATAAAGCTCAACACCATCCAGGTGGACAGGCTGGTTACTAAATTCATGGGCGAGACCAGTGCAAAGCTCAGACAAATTTTTGATATGATCAGTCATTCCCATGGTATCTACTTTTTTGATGAGTTTGATGCCATCGGAGCCGAGCGCACCATGGATAATGATGTTGGTGAAATGCGCCGGGTCCTGAATGCCTTTCTCCAGTTCATTGAACAAGACCATTCAGACAGCCTTATTATTGCCGCCACAAACAATCCGGGACTTCTGGACCATGCCTTGTTCAGGCGATTTGAAGACGTTTTGACGTATCGGTTACCTTCGTCGGAAGAACGCCAGCTTCTAATCCAAAATATCATGGGATCTTTTATCCCCAAGAATATGTCCTGGAATAAAATTCTAAAACAGAGCCAAAACTTATGTCATGCAGAAATTGACCATGCT
Organism: Desulfobacterales bacterium; assembly: GCA_022361315.1. The sequence goes on along the minus strand of JAKSBB010000248.1, from coordinate 524 downwards.
TGTAAAGATGCAATTAAAAGCATAATTCTATCTGGTAAAACAAAAGGAAATGCAGCCCTGTTAATCCAAGTGCTAAGTGAAAGGCAAAATACTTACCGGGAGAACAAGCTGCCATAAAAAATGCCACAAAAATATCCCCACATCCTTCTTCCCATAAAACCGGTCTCATCCCCATTCACAACTACCCAGGGAGGTGGTAGCGGTGAAGAGAAAATAAGACACAATTTAGATCCTCTAAAACACAGCCGCATTCTTAAAAGCAAATTTGATAAAGCCTGGACCGACACCGAATCGGAATATTTATCCTATAGGATTGAACGAAACGGCATCTACCTGGAGTTCAGAGGCGAGCGGGGTTATGATCTTACGACAAAGAGTTTGGATGATTTGCAATCAAAGAAAATCAGGCTCCTGAACATCAGGGAAGATCATAAGATAGATCAAACCTCTAAAAAATTAAGCGATTTTAAAACTGAAACCAGAGCCACTGTTTTTGTGGCCAATGAAAAGAAGGGGCATTTCTT
>JAKSBB010001067.1 GCA_022361315.1 Desulfobacterales bacterium | reverse complement strand
GTTCAGCTTCGGCACCTATATCAACAAAATCATCGAACTCAACCTTACCCTGGAAAAAAAGGTGAAGGTACGGACCCGGGATCTCCAGTCCGTTTCCGACCAGTTGAGTTACGCCAATGCCGAACTCATCCAGATTTTCAACACCGCAGCCGACGGGATGCGGGTGATCGACGAAAACTTCAGGGTCCTGCGGGTGAACGACACCTTTGCCAAAATCCTTGGCAACGACAAAGAAGCACTGGAGGGGAATCTCTGCCACCAGGATTTTTCCGGAAAATTCTGTTTTTCCGAAAACTGTACCCTGGTCCGGATCATGAACGGGGAGGAACGGATTGAAATGGATGTGGAGAAACAGACCGGTACCGGAGAAAGCCGGTCTTTCATCCTTACGGCAACCCCGTTCCGGGATTCGGACGGCCACATCATCGGTGTGGTGGAAAACTTCAAGGATATCACGGCAAGAAAAAAGGCATTCCGGGCCATTGAAGCACAGGAGGCCCATCTCAAGACCCTGCTGAAAAAGCAGACCGTTGATCTGAAAAAGGCCAAGTCCGTCATGACCCTGATCAACCAGTCCGTTCCCCGGTACATACCGGTATCGGACACCTGTCGCCTCTTTACCGAGGTCATATCGATCCCCTGCCATACCGAAGGGGGGGACCACCTCTTTGTCCAGCCGTTTTCGGAAGGAAACCGTCCCAAAACCTGTATCAGCCTGAAGGACCAGTCCGGCCATGAAGTCAACTGCATCCTGCGCAGTATTTATACGGATTTGCTTCACAACGCCGCCCTGTTCAAAAATCCCAAAGCAGACACCGGCCGTGTGGCCACAGGCATCAACAGACAGCTCTGCGCCTCCGGCTTTTTTGAACCGGATGATTTTTTTACGGCGGTGAATGCGGAGATCGACCACAGCACCCTGGCGCTGGAATACGTATCGGCCGGCCATCCCCCCATGCTGCTGATCCGGGACCGGGACGTCCGCCTGCTCCCGGACCCGGCCGCCGGCAACCATCACCTGCCCATTCCCTTCATCGACACCGCCGAATATGTTGCCAGTTCTTTTCAGATGCACACCGGCGATCAATTGATCCTCTATACGGACGGTCTGACCGAAATGGGAATGAAACAGCTCAATACGACCCTGAGCCCCGCGGATCTGCTGACACTGGTTCAGGATATCGTGGATGATTTCTATGCCGCACATCATAAAACCATGCCGGTATCCCGGTTGATCCGGGCCATTCTGGAGACCATTGCCGGTAACTGCGGAGAAACCGTATCACCGGGTGAAGAAGGTACTGAACCGGTGAACACCTCCAGTGATGACGTCTCCATCATCGGTATGGAACTCGAAGCAACCGGCAACAGCGAAACCCTGAGCATCACCCCCCAAAACGACGAAGCGGTATCCGGGTTTATCCGAAGCATCAAGACCGTGTTCAACGACAGGCATCTACAGGAGGATGATTCCGGCCAAAAGGAAAGGTTCGCCATGATCCTTGAGGAGGCCGTCCTCAATGCATGGAAGCACGGCAACCAGAAGGATCCGGATAAATCCATCACCGTGAGGCTGGGGTGTCAAAACGATATTGTGATGGAGGTCATTGACCAGGGTAAAGGATTTGATTACAATACATTGCCAGACCCCACACGCATAGAAAACATACAGAAAACGGATGGCAGAGGGCTTTATATCATTCGCCAATTTGCGAACCACGTACACTGGGAAGGATCGGGGAATCATATATGTATCGCCCTGAACCGGACGGGAAGCCCACCGGCATCTGCACCGATTACAAACCTTTGGAAACGGGTATCATATTAACCGGCGATCAGGAGAAGACAATGGACATATCTGTGGACCAGACCGCGAACAAAGCCGTATTCAACATTACCGGAGAAATCGATGAACAGGGGGCAGAAAAACTCAAATCCGGCTTTCAGGCCCTGGATAAAAACAAAGTCACTGAGGTGGTGATGAATTTCGCCGGGGTGACCCACATCGGCAGTGCCGGTATCGGAAAGCTTCTCATGTTTTACAAAGATATCGGTGTCCGCGGGGGGAGCCTGAGTATCATCAATGTTCCCGGAACCATCCATGCCCTGCTGCTGTCCTTAAAGCTGGATTCCGTATTTACCATTCAAAAGTAAAGATCATTTACACAGGGGGAATTTATGTCGCTTGCCAACTGGACCATAGGTAAAAAGATAACGCTGAGTTTTACCGTTGTACTTGTATTGCTCATCGGTATAAGTGCGGCCGCCATCCTGGGGTTCGTCCGGATCACCGGCAACGCAAGTGAAGTCATAGACGGCAACCGCCTGGACGGCACCCTGGCCCAGCGGGAGGTGGATCACCTGGTTTGGGTGAACAAGGTCAACGCCCTGCTGACAGATGACACAGTAACCACCCTCAACGTCCAGACCGATGATCACAAATGCGGTTTCGGCAAGTGGCTTTATGGTCCCGAACGGAAGGCTGCTGAAGCCCTGGTACCGGACCTTGCCCCCCTGTTAAAATCCATTGAAGGCCCTCATCTGGCCCTCCACCAGTCCGCGGTTGAGATCGGGGAAAACTTCATACCCGTGGATGCGGGGCTGGGGACCTTTTTAAGCCAGAAGAAAAACGACCATCTGAACTGGATGCACGCCATCAAGGATACCCTGCTGAACCGGTCCCGGGAACTCAATATCCAGCTTGACCCCACCCGCTGCGGCCTGGGTAAATGGATATACTCCGACAGGGTGACGGCCCTGAGAAAGGAAAACAAAGAATTTTCCGCCATCCTTGATATCATGATTCCCCTCCATGTGGCCCTCCACGAAAGTGCCGGACAGATCAAAACCGATATTCAGGACGACGCCTTTGACAAGGCCTACCAATTCTACCTTGAGAACACAGCGCTACATGCCCGCAAAACCCTGGCCACCATCGATACCACCATCCAATGGCATAACGGACAGATGGAAGGGGTGACCCGGGCCAACCAGGTATATGCCCAGAAAACCCTGCCGGCCCTTTCCCAGGTCCAGGGCCTCCTCCACGATATCCGGAAAACCGCCCGGGCAAATATCATGAGCGACCAGGTCATGCTCGCTTCGGCCCAGAGATCAAAAATCACGGTGGTGGCCCTGAGCCTCGTGGCCGTGGTGGCCGGCATCCTCTTTGCCGCTCTTACCATCATCGGTCTGACCCGGATCCTGAAACGGGTGACCGACAACATCAACGAGAGCACCACCCAGGTGGCAAGCGCCGCCCAGGAAATATCCTCCTCCAGTCAATCCCTGGCCGAAAGCGCCTCGGAGCAGGCCGCCACGGTGGAACAGACCTCTGCCTCGGTACAGGAAATCTCCGCCAACAGCCGGGAGACCACAGACATCACCGGTGGTGTTGAGAAACTGATGAATCAGAATATTGAAAAATCAGGGCAATCCCTCCGGGCCATCGTGGATATCACCGGCAAGATCAATAAGATCGTTGCGGACAGTGATGAAATCGGTTCCATTATCAAAACCATCGACCAGATCGCCTTCCAGACCAACCTGCTGGCCCTGAACGCCGCAGTTGAAGCGGCCCGGGCCGGGGAGGCAGGAGCAGGATTCGCCGTAGTGGCCGATGAGGTAAGGAACCTGGCCATCCGCTCCACCGATGCCGCCCGCAGCACCCAGGAACTCCTGGACAAAACCATCCAGCGCATCGACCAGATCGCCGTCTCCATCGGAGATATGAATGAAAACTTCGAAGGGATAGTGGAAAGCGCCACGGTGATCGGAGAACGCACCCAGGGGATTACTTCAGCCAGTGTCGAGATCACCAAAGGCCTGAACCAGATCGCCACGGCCACCAGTGAAATCGACAAGGTCACCCAGCAGATGGCGGCCAATTCCGAAGAATCCGCCGCCGCCTCCGAAGAACTCACGGCCCAGGCCGAGGAGATGAACGGCATTGTCGGTGAACTCTCTCGTATGGTTTACGGTACTGACTCAGATGTTCACAGGATTAAATCCGGTGAACATCAATTGGATCATCAGGCGGTTCCCCGGATTGCCCATGATCCAGAAGATGATGCCTGATCCGTTGAATCGCGTAAATGCCCGGATTTAACCGGCCAGGAACTGCTCCGTCAGATAGGTCCAGAATCCGGCACCGAATGTCAGAATATTATCGTTGAAATCATATTCCGGGTGATGCAGGGGACGGATGCTTCCGTCCTCCCGCCCGGTGCCCATAAAGAACATACACCCCGGGCAGGCCTGGAGCATATAGCCGAAATCTTCACTGCCCATGACGGGGCGGTCCACCTCAATCACCCGGTCCGCGCCGGCAAATTCCAATGCCATTCTTCGTACGAATGCGGTTTCGCTCTTGTGGTTGACCGTTGCATCGTAACTCGGCTGATATTCGATTTCAGCGGTGCACCCCAGGCTTTCCGCCTGGAGCCGTGCGATATCGGTAATGCGGGTTTTCATCAGCGCGCGGGTTTCCGGAGTCACAGAACGGATGCCCAACACCAGTTCGGCCTCCGAGGGAATGATATTGGAAACCGTGCCGCTACGAAAAGCGCCCACCGTGACCACGGCCGGATCATGGGGGGCGGTATTCCGGGAAACAACGGTCTGAAGGGCCATCACAATGCTGGCACCCGCCACAATGGGATCGGCGGTGTCCTCCGGTATGGCGCCATGGCCGCCTTTGCCGAGGATCTTTATCCGGACTTCGTCCACAGCCGCCATGATAGGGCCGTCCTTCAGGGCAATGGTCCCTTCGGGGAGCCGGTCAATGTTGTGCAGGGCGAAAACAGCATCGCAGGGACAGCGGTCGAAGAGTCCGTCTTCCACCATGAGTTTCCCCCCGCCCACAGTCTCCTCGGCAGGCTGGAAAATCAAATGAACGGTTCCGTTAAACTGCCGCCGCCGGGCAATGGCCTCTGCCGCTCCCAGCACCATGTCCATATGCCCGTCGTGGCCGCAGGCGTGCATTTT
>JAKSBB010001161.1 GCA_022361315.1 Desulfobacterales bacterium | reverse complement strand
GGGGCGCCGAAGATGAAGTTGTCCAGCCATGCCTTGGCCGGGCCGTGCAGGTCGGCCTGAATGTGCAGCACGAATCCCATTACCGCGACGACGATCTGCAATACCATGACCGCCAGGACGAACTTGAGGAATCCGCGGGGCACGCGCGTGCGCATCGCAACCGCCAGGAAACCCACGCCGATCGCCGCGGCCACGACCGAGATCCACGTGCGCCAGTCCTTGAACCCGATCTGTGCGTGGTCGGCCAGCGCCAGCGCGAGGTTGCCAACCCATCCACCCAGCGCCATGAGCATCACCCACTGCGGCCAGTCGCGGTGGCCGTGGGGGACCATGCGGTTCATGATCAGCAGCAATCCGAGCCCGGTGTAGGCCAGCGGCGCCGCAAAAGGCGCCGCGTAGACCAGCCGCTTGAGCGTGGGCGCGACGAAGAATCCGTCCAGGTGCAATACGAGACCGGCGACACCGACGACCACGGCACACAGGCCGACGAGGACGGCGATGGCTTTGGCCGGGCCGCGCTGCGCGGTGAACCCGCCGATCAGCCAGGCCAGCGCGATCAGCAGCGGCGCGGCGATGGAGAACACCAGCGGCACGTACGTGCCCCAGTGGTTGAACGCAACAACGCGGTGGGCCAGGTAGACGTCCAGCGCGAGGAACGCGAGGTTCGACCAGACGAACAGCTCCAGCAGCACCGCCGGCTCAGTCAGTCGCTTGGGCAGCGCCGGCATGGTCGGCTCCCTCCTGCCGCTTTTGCTTGTGATGGGCACGGATCTCCGCGGCCATCTCTTCCATCTCGATGGTCTTCAACAGCAGCTCGTAGTTGCCGTGCCACTGCACGAAGTCGGCGCCGCCCATGAACGCGCCGTGCTTGGCGGTGCGACCGAAGTAGTGCCAGATGTCGAAGTAGAGGAACTCGATCGGCTCGTCGAATGGCGCCGGTGTGAGCAGACCCTCGTCCCTCAGGCCCTTCATGATCTCCTGCACCTTCTTGATCTTGTCGTTGGTCGCGAAGACGACCTCCTCGGCCTCGGCGTAGAACGTGTCGACGTGGTCGGTGGTGTGACACTTCAGGCAGGTCTCTTTCATGTTGTTCTGGCCGGACTGGTAGGTCGGGCGCTTGTTGGAGACCGGCGCAAACAGCCACCAGCTCAGTCGCTCGGTGGTGTCGTGGGTGACCTTCTGCCCGTCCAGGCCGCTCATGTGGCAGGTCGAACAGGTGGGGATGGGCATGTCGGCGGTGCTGAGTTTCTTGGGGTCGACGGTGAGATCGAAGTTGTGTTTTTGTGCGGCGAACAGCACGCCGTGCTTCGATTCGTTGTAGATCTCGATCTGCGAGTGGTCGGGGCCCATGTGGCACTGGCCGCAGGTGGCGGGGGTGCGGGCGAGTTCGATCGAGGCCGTGTGACGGGAGTGGCAGGCGGTGCAGGTGCCGATCGAGCCGTCGGGGTTGGGCTTGCCGATGTCGTGACACTCGGCGCAACCCTTGTTGATCGCGGCCGGCCCCTCAAGCAGCGCCAGCGCATTGGCGTTGCGGTCCACGGTGCCCTTGTGATACTTCTCGGCGTGGGCGATCTGCTCGGGGGTGAAGTCGTCACGGCCCACGACCGCGGCCCAAGCGGGGGCGGCGTGGCGCGAACGCAGGAACTGGTCGTACTCGGTCTTGTGACACTGGGCACAGTTCAGAGCCGACAGGCCTTCGCTGATGACGAAGCCGTTGTGGTCGACACCGGTCTGGCTGCCGACGGGCTTGTGGCAGTCCAGACAGTTGATGCCCGCGCGGTTGTGCATGCTGCGGTCGAACTGGTGCACAACGGCGCCGGTTTCGTTGCGGTGACAGTCGGCGCACTTGCCCGACGCCTTGATGAAGTTGGCGGTGGGCTGCGCGGTTTCCACCGCGGGGCGGTACTGGTTGATCATGAATGCGGAAATAACAAGCGCGGCGCTGATTAGCACGGCAACGAAGACGTAGCGAAATGTCATGGAGCGCGGCCTCCACGGCGGTCGTGGGTTGGGGAAGCGACCGCCAGTTGGCCTAGTATGCCGCGATTATGCGACAAAACACAAGATAAAAACACCATCTTGTCTATTTGATTCTGCGTCTCAGGATCGCACCGCCGCCCAGCAGCAGGATCGACAGCGAGGCGGGTTCGGGGATGCCCCCGCCGCCGGTGCCGGTGTCGCTGGTATCGACCCAGGCCTGGCTGAGCAGGAACAGGTCGATCGAATCGGTCACGCCGTCGGCGTTGAAGTCGCCGGTGGCCCAGTCGGTGCCGGTGTTGCGCCAGTTGTTGGCGACGATGGTCACGTCGAGGTCGTTGACCTTCCCGTCGTAGTTGGCGTCGCCGGTCT
>JAKSBB010001119.1 GCA_022361315.1 Desulfobacterales bacterium | reverse complement strand
TTTTCCGTGCAATATTCCGGCTGATGGCAAGTCCAAGGCCGGTGCCGCCGTATCGGCTGGTGATATCGTCTTCGGACTGGATAAAGGGCTCAAAAATGGCCGCCTGTTTATCCGGAGCCACGCCGATGCCCGTATCAGTTACGGAAACCGTTAACAGGGTGTGCCCGGATTCCGCGGCTTCAGCATTCAGGCTCAGGGTGATGCTGCCCCTGGGTGTAAATTTAACGGCATTGCCCAGCAGGTTGAGCAGTACCTGACGGAATCTGTGGGGATCACCCACCACCTTTCCGGGAACGGTATCTGAAATCCGGCACAGCAGTTCCACCCGGGATTCATCCATCTGGGTTCTGACCACATCAATGGTGTCAAAACAGAGGACCTCCGGATCAAAGGCAATGGCATCCAGAAACATCTTGCCGGATTCCACCTTGGAAAAATCCAAAATATCATTAACAACAGACAGCAGGGTGTCACAGGAGAACTTGGCACTTTCCAGAAACGAAGACTGCTCCTTGTCCAGTTCCGTGTCCATGAGCATATCCGTGTACCCCACGATGCCGTTGAGAGGGGTCCGGATCTCATGGCTCATGGCAGCCAGAAAGAAAGTTTTGGCCTTTGAGGCTTCCTTGGCATCTTCTGCCAGGCGGTTGGCCCGTTCCATGGCCTGACGTAACTGCTTGTTGGTTTCCTCCAGATCAATGAGATGACGCTTTTCCCGCGCGATTCGCTTGATTCTGGCCAGGGTGGAATTGATGTTGAACGGCTTGGTCATGTAATCGGAGGCGCCTGCATCCATGATATCCACATAGGAATATTCAGATGCATACCCGGTCATGATAATGAAATCTATGGACGGGTTCATCTCTTTGACCTTTTTCAGCAGTTCAATGCCGTCCATTCCGGGCATGGAGATATCCGAGATAATCAGATCAAAATCCGGTTCATCCACATCCGTGACCAGGTCCCATGCCTGTTCCGCATCCGGGACCTCCCGGCAGACAAACCCCGCCCGGGCCAGGGCCTTGGACAACAGGACCCTGAGACTGGGTTCATCGTCCACAACCAGAATTCGACGGATGGGCAGGGTTTCGGTGGCTATGTCGGGTGTTTTAGTCATTCACCCGTTCAACGTAAGTTTTTGTACGCGTATCGATCTTGATTTTCTGGCCTTCATTGACAAAAGGCGGCACCTGGATTTCGAAACCGGTTTCCAGGGTGGCGGGTTTGGTATCGCCTGTGGCCGTATCCCCTTTTGCCCAGGGTTCAGCCGTTACCACTTCAAGAACGACGAAGTTTGGCAGGGTTACACCGATGGGATTCCCGTTGTGGAGCAACACGTCGCAAACCGTATTGTCTTTGAGCAGATCAATATTGTCACCCAGCTGGTCACGGCCCAGAAACACCTGCTCGTAGTTGGTGGAATTCATGAAACACCAGGCGTCCTGGTCGGAATAGAGGTATTCCATCTCGACTTCTTCAAGGTCTGCCTTTTCAAACTTGTCGCCGGACCTGTAGGTACGCTCGAACTGGGCACCCGTAATCATATTTTTCAGTTTGCACTTATACAGGGACTGACCTTTTCCCGGTTTTTTGAACTCGAAATCCGCAATTACGTGGGGAGTCCCGTCAATTTCAAGTTTCAGTCCCTTCCTCAAATCACTGGCTAAATACATCCATGACTCCTAAATTATTATAAAATATACTTCTGTTAAAATGCTCCTAATAAAGCATAAACCCGGGATCTTGGCAAGCATTCCCCGTAAAAACACAGCCCCGCACAGGATAAAAACAACTTGCATTTTTACCCCGTTTATAGGAAAATTCTTCGATTTAGATTAACACCCTAATTATTAGGATTAAATGTTAGGAATACAACCATGATCATAGTAATTGATTTCGGATCTCAATTCAACCAGCTTATCGCCCGGCGGGTCAGAGAAAACAACGTCTACTGCCAGGTGGAGCCTGCTGATATTTCCATTGATAAAATCCGTGAGATGAATCCGGTGGGAATTATCCTTTCCGGCGGCCCTTCTTCTGTTTATGAAGAGAACAGCCCCACCATTGACGCGGGTATCTTCGAGCTTGGCGTCCCTGTCCTGGGCATCTGCTACGGTATGCATTTCATGGTCCACGCCCTGGGCGGTACCATTGAAGGGGCAGACAAGCGGGAATACGGATTTGCCGAACTTATGATCAGGGATAAGCATCCGCTGTTCACGGATATGGAAGACAAGTTCCAGTGCTGGATGAGCCACGGCGACTCTGCCAAAAAGCTGCCGGAAGGTTTTGTCATCACGGCATCCACCGACAATACTGAAATTGCAGCCATTGCCAACCACGATAAGAAATTTTACGGCCTCCAGCTGCACCCGGAAGTGGAGCACTCCGTTAACGGGGCATTGATGATCCGTCACTTTTTGTTTGACGTTTGCCAATGCGAGCAGAACTGGACCATGAAATCCTTTTCCGATGGCGCCATCGCACAGATCAAGGATGCCGTTGGAGATAAAAAGGTGATCATGGGGCTGTCCGGCGGTGTGGATTCCTCTGTGGCCGCCACCCTCATCCACAAGGCTGTGGGGAAGAATCTCCACTGTATTTTTGTGGACAACGGCCTGCTCCGACACCGGGAAAAGGAGCAACTGGAAGATAGCCTGACGGCCAATCTTGACATGAACATCAAATTTGTGGATGCCCGGGAAAAATTTCTCACTGAACTGGCCGGGGTTACCGACCCGGAAAAGAAAAGAAAAATCATCGGCAAAATCTTCATTGATGTGTTTGACGCCGAGGCAAAAAAGATCGAAGGTGCGGAATTCCTTGGTCAGGGCACCCTGTACCCGGACATTATCGAGTCCAAGTCCGCCTTCGGCGGCCCCACCTCCATCATCAAATCCCATCATAATGTGGGCGGACTCCCTGAAGAGATGAACCTCAAACTTATCGAACCGCTTCAGTTGCTGTTCAAGGATGAGGTGAGAAAACTGGGACTGGAACTGGGCATCAACGAGGACCTGATCTGGCGCCAGCCCTTCCCCGGCCCCGGCCTTGCCATCCGGATCATGGGTGATATCACAGAAGAACGTCTCGAGATTTTGAGAAAGGCCGATACCATTCTCCTGGAAGAGATCCGCGAAGCAGGGCTCTACAGAAAACTCTGGCAGTCTTTTGTGGTCCTCCTTCCGGTGAAAAGCGTTGGGGTTATGGGGGACAAACGGACCTTTGCCAATTGCGTCGCCATCCGTGCGGTGACCTCCAACGACGCCATGACCGCCGACTGGGCCAAACTGCCCCATGACCTTCTTGGAAAGATCTCCAACCGGATCATCAACGAGGTGGATAAGATCAACCGTGTGGTATTTGACATCACATCCAAACCTCCCGGCACCATCGAATGGGAATAAGGTTTGGGAATAGACCCGGACTCAACAGGAACCAACGGACACCAGGATCACCATATGGACGACAGCAGCCTCAGGGACTATCGGAGCGACCTCTCCCGTCTTCGGGATGAGGATACGGAAAGCGCGGATATCGAAGCCTCAATGTACCACCAGGAAATCAACACCCTGAAAATTGAAAAGCTTTCCCAGCGGGTCACCATTATCACCATTATCATCCCCTGCATCATCATTGCCGTATTGGCCTTTGCCTATATCGACATGAAGGAACGGGTGGTGGATGTGGATGAAACCAAGGGGAATCAGGTGGCCCGCATGGCTGAAAAGCTTGAGGAAAAACTCAATGCCCTGGACGTCCGTATTGCAAAAGCCAAGTTTGAACTGGATGAAAAACTACCCCAGGTCAGCCAACGCAGCCAGGCCCTTGAGAACCAGATCGCAAAAATTGATTCAGCCAAGGCCGACCTGGCAGCGCTTCAGGCCGCAATAAAAAAGACGGATGCCGCAGTTGTCCGGCTTGAAAAAATGGACAAACGCATCAAAGCCAACGCAGGCCAGGACAAGGCAACCCTGGCAGAGATGGAACGCATCAACCGTGAGCTTTTAGCGGCGATCAAGGAAAATAACGTACGGTTCAAAACCGAGGCCGACAAAATCAGCCAGGATATGCAGTTATTCCGGGAAGAGTTTGATGCCCGGCTGCTGGAACTCACGGCCTGGGAAGAGCAGATCGCCCTTCTCAACAAGCAGACCAGCCTTCTGGATAAACAACAGAAGACGCTGGTGCGGGATGCCCGGAATGCCGTGGCTGCGGATATCAACGTTGTCCGGACATCCCTGGAGAAGAAAATCCAGGACCTGAGTGCCGCGCTTTCCAGCCGAACGGCCATTCCTGCCACGACACCGTCAGCAGTGCCGACAGTACCAG